>JARXAU010000065.1 GCA_029865675.1 Rhodoferax sp. | reverse complement strand
TTGCACCCTAAAACCGGAGAACACCATGCTAGACGACGCACTCAAGACACAGCTTCAACAATACTTGGGCATGCTGCGCCAGCCCATCCGTTTGGTCGCCTCACTCGACGACAGCGAGATCGGCAAAGACATGGGCGAGATGCTCCGCACCATCGTGGGTTTGTCTGACAAAGTCACGCTGGACATTACAGGTAGCGATGCGCGCAAGCCCTCGTTTGCTGTGGTGCGCGAGGGCGAAACGCAAGGTGTGCGCTTTGCCGGCCTGCCGCTGGGCCATGAGTTCACCTCGTTGGTGCTGGCATTGTTGTGGACGGGTGGGCACCCACCGAAGGTGGAACAAGAAGTGATTGACAGCATCAAAGGGCTGGAGGGTGATTTCAACTTCGAGGTCTACATGTCCCTGAGCTGCCACAACTGCCCCGACGTGGTGCAAGCGCTCGCGCTCTTGGCCATTGTCAACCCCCGGGTCAAGACCGTGGTGATTGAAGGTGGAGCGTTTCAGCAAGAGGTGGAAGATCGCCAAATCATGGCGGTGCCCATGGTGTTTTTGAATGGCCAAGTGTTTGGTTCGGGCCGCATGAGTGTGGAAGAAATCGTCGCCAAGCTCGACTCAGGTGTTGCCGCCCGTGACGCAGCCAAAATGAGTGAAAAGGCGCCTTACGACGTTTTGATCGTCGGTGGTGGCCCGGCAGGCGCGGCTGCTGCGGTGTACGCCGCACGCAAGGGCATTCGCGTGGGTATCGCGGCAGAGCGTTTTGGCGGCCAGTTGAACGACACCATGTCGATCGAGAACTACATCTCGGTGCGCGAGACCAACGGCCCCCAACTTGCTGCCGACTTGGAGGCGCAAGTCCACCACTACGGCGTGGACGTGATGAACATGCAACGCGCCAGCCAGATTGTTCCCGCTACCGAGGAGGGCGGATTGACCTCAGTGCATTTGGAAAACGGCGGCGTGCTCAAAGCCAAGAGCGTCATTCTCTCCACCGGCGCACGCTGGCGCAATGTGAACGTACCCGGCGAGGCCGAGTACAAAAACAAAGGCGTGGCCTATTGCCCCCACTGCGACGGCCCTTTGTTCAAAGGCAAGCGCGTGGCGGTGATTGGTGGCGGAAATTCGGGCGTAGAAGCCGCCATCGACTTGGCCGGCTTGGTCGAACACGTCACTTTGATTGAATTTGCCGACCAGCTCAAGGCGGACGCCGTGCTGGTCAATAAGCTGAAAAGTCTGCCCAATATGACCATCCACGCCAACGCTCAAACCATCGAAATCACGGGCGAGGGCGGCAAGGTCAATGGCTTGCGCTACAAGGACCGCGCCACCGATGTGGTGCATCACGTAGAGCTGGCGGGTGTGTTCGTGCAGATCGGCTTGGTGCCTAACACCGAGTTCTTGAAGGGGACCTTGGGTTTAAGCAAGTTTGGCGAAATCGAGGTGGACGCCAAAGGCCACACCAACCTGCCTGGCGTATTTGCAGCAGGTGACTGCACCACCGTGCCTTTTAAGCAAATCATCATCGCTGCAGGTGAAGGCTCAAAGGCTGCTTTGTCCGCGTTTGACTATTTGATTCGCCAGCCCGCATTGGCCAAACTTAGCGGTGTCAACTTCGAAGGGCAAGTGCGAAAGCACTTGCCTTTTTTTGTGCCCATTCGGCGGCCAAGCGGGCCAGCGTGTGGGGTGCCGCCATCGCATGGGCCTGACATTTACGAGGGGGCACGTGGCCACACTGGCAAAAGTGCAGTAAGTGCGCTAAGTGCTTGCTTTGTGCGCCAGCGCACAGGCCAACCGCGTTCGCAGCGATAAATTGCTCTTGCCGTACATCGCGCAGCCAAACCGTCGCGCGGGGCACCTTGCAATCGGTGCACGGCATTCACCCAACCCAAGGAAAACCTATGAATACCCTGATCGATGTTGCCGTTGCCGACGGCCATTTCAAGACGCTGGCCAAGGCCCTTACCGCAGCAGGCCTCATTGACACGCTCAAAGGAGCGGGTCCGTTCACCGTTTTTGCCCCTACCGATGATGCGTTCGCCAAGCTGCCTGCTGGCACGGTAGAGGGTTTGCTCAAAGACATCCCAAAACTCACCGCCATCCTGAAGTACCACGTGCTGTCTGGCAAGGTTGCAGCGGCCGACGTGATGAAGCTAGACGGCAAGACCGCCACCACGCTCAACGGTGCCAACCTGAAGATCAGCACCACCGGCGGTGTCAAGCTCAACGGGGATGTCAAGGTGACCAAAACCGACATTGCCGCATCGAACGGGCTGATCCACTGCATTGATTCGGTGCTCATCCCGGCAGCCTGATCGGCCCGCGATAAACCACCCCTCAATTCGACCTCAACCCGGAAAGAAAAATGAAGCTCAAAAGACTATTGATTGCCTCTGCACTCAGCGTTGCGGCGCTTGGCGCTCACGCCAAGGACGTGGTCGACACGGCTGCCGCCGCTGGCAACTTCAAAACGCTGGCGGCGGCGCTCAAGGCCATGGACCTGAGGTCGGGTGAGGTAAAGACGGTGCAGGGCAGCACCGTGATGATTAGCACCCTGGGTGGGGCGATGGTCAACGACGCCAAAGTGGTAGGGGCTGACGTGGCCGCCGACAACGGCGTGATCCACGCCATCGACACGGTGCTCATGCCCAGGTAAGCGCCACGCGGTGGGCAATAGATGCCCACCGCGCCTTTACTGGCACCAACGCTGACGGCCCGGTGCCCCCCAACCCGACAACACCAACTCAATAACACCAACCCGACAGCAAGGCCCTACCCATGAAAATCGCCACCCAGACCGGCGCCGAACTCACCCACGTCGCTAAGTTGAGTGAAAACATCCCCATCGCCATGCTGACCACCTCGGACGACGACGGTGCCTTAGCCAGCCGTCCAATGACTGCGCTGGAGATGGACGCCCAAGGCGCGTTGTGGTTCTTCACCGACGTGCGGTCTTCAAAAGTGGACCACCTGCGCGCGGTCAACCTCAGTTTCATGGACAAAGACCAAGGGGCTTATGTTTCGCTGTCCGGCCGTGGCGAAATCAGCACCGACCGGGCGCGCATCCAGAGCCTGTGGACTGTGTTCGCCAAGCCGTGGTTTCCCGACGGTCCAGAGTCAAGCAATCTCGCGCTGCTGAAATTTGTTCCGAACAAGGCCGACTACTGGGACGGACCCAGCAGCAAGATGGTGCGGGCCTTCGGGCTTATCGCCCCCATCATCGCGGGCAAACCCGTAGGGCTGGGCGAGCAAGGATCGCTCACCGCCTTGTCGCCCTCCACACCCATCCCAGTGCTCCATCCCTGACAAAGACCTGCCGATCGCTGAAAAAGGCGCCATCTTCACGGCGCTGGGGGAGGACCTTGGCCGGACGGGCTTCATCTCCGTTGCCTTTGTGCCAACCCCGGGGGTGGCATGGTTTGGCTTTTTTGCGCATGATCAAGGTTTTTTGAAACCGGAGTTCATGCGGATGAGACACGCCATGGTTTGCGCAGCATTTTTCGCGGGCGCCGTGCACGCCCAGGTGGGCGATAAAGTGGTATTGCCCTCGTTTGTGATTGACCGCACCGAGGTCACCATCGGGCAATTTGACCGCTATGTGCGTGCTACCGGCACCATTACCCGGGCAGAAAAAGAGGGCGGTGGCTTTGAATATGGCGTGGGCTGGGAGCGTCGCCCTGGCTGGTCTTGGCGTAAGCCCGATGGTCAAACGGCGAGTTCGGACCTGCCTGCTGTTCATTTGGATTTTGCAGAGGCGCAGGCCTATTGCCGTTGGGCCGGCGGGCGCTTGCCCACGGCTTCGCAATGGCAAATGGCAGGCTTTACCGAGCTGCGCGAGTCGCCCCCAGCGCCATGGCAAAAAGGCCGAACCTATGCGTGGGCTACGGGCGACAGCCCGCAAGGTGCCAACACGAGTGACCCCGATCCTTGGTCGCGCGCTGCGCCCGCAGGGGCTACAAAGCCTGGCGTCAACGGCTTGTACGACATGGGGGCCAATGTGTGGGAGTGGACCACCGACAGTCCCGACGACCAGGGGCGCGAGCGACGCACAGTTGGCAGCTCTTGGTGGTACGGCGCTCCTAACATGAAGGCCGATGTGCAGGCGTTCAAAGCCGCAAATTTCTATGCGGTGTACATCGGGTTTCGGTGTGTGTACGAGCGCTAGCGGCGTTGGTGCGTGGTTGTCAGAGCCCGACCTGTGCGCTCAAAGGTCAGCGCGCCGATTTGGCTATCGTCGCTCTGCGACGGGACGCCACACCGTAGGCTGGCTCAACTCCAAAGCGCGCGCGGCCCAGAGAGGGCTTCTACGTTCCATCGAACCTCCGCCACCACTAAGCTGCTCATGAGCTGAAGGTCAAGCCCACGCTCGGCCAGCCACACCAGCGCCAAAACCAGCGTCAGCACCGACCCGCAGAGCAGCACGCCGCGCTGATAAAAAGCAGTACGGCGCAGCGCATAGGCCAGCGGCAAAAACACTGCGACGATCGCCAGCTGCCCGGCTTCCACACCCAGGTTAAAGCCCACCAGACTGAGCACCAATGCGCCTTGCGGTAAGTCCAGCTCAGCCAACACATTGGCAAAGCCAAACCCATGAATCAGGCCAAATCCGAAGGCCACAGCCCAGAGCCGGTGGTTGAAAATTGGCACCAAATTGTTCAGTGCCGCCACCACCACCGACACCGCAATGGCAGATTCCACCAGCCTGGAAGGCAGCTCCACCAGCCCCAAGGCCGCCAGCGACAAGGTTACTGAGTGGGCCACAGTGAACGCGGTCACCACCCACAGCACCCCGCGCAGGGCATCGCTAAAACGCTCCACGGGCCGCCAACGCCCCTGTTCGCGCACCAGCACCAAGGGCAGTAGCAGCGCGAGCAAAAACAAAATATGGTCAAACCCGATCCAGATGTGCCACACCCCCTCCACAAAAAACTGCAGCAGCTGCGCCCAGCCTGACACTGCCGCAGCCGTAAACGTCTGCTTGGGCGCTTGGGGCGACATCACGGCCGACTGCACTTTCCCGTCCAGCGTAATGCGCGCCAGACTTCGGTGCAGGGCGTCCACATCAAACAGCAAGCGGTAGCCGAGCGCCAAGTCGCCGGTGGAGGCAGGGCAATTCCCTTCCAAACGCAGCACGGAGTACGCACCGTCGGTGTGCTCATCCACCTCGTTATGGCTCACCCGCAAGCTGCACTTGCCACCGCGCTCCAAACTCAGCGCATCCAGCGCCCAGGCGTTGATTTCTGTATGGCGGCCACGCAGCTCGCCCCAGGTAATGGCGCCGTCGCCATCGGCGTCCAAGCCCAAGCCCAAGCCGAAGTCGATGTCGCGCAGGGCAATGTCCCATTGGCCTGTTACCTGTGCGCCCTGCACATCCAGCACCAAATAGCTGTCGCTGGCTTTGTGGGCGTGTACCGGCAGGACCAGCCAGAGCATGCAAATGGCCAAAATTCGCAGGCAGTTCATGGCATGGCTCCCAGTTGACGCATGCGGGCGTCTTCAAATCCACTGCTGCGCAGCCAGTCGCGCGCCGCTTGTGCGCTGGAGGGGTCTTTGGCGGCCAGAGCCGCTTCTAGAAGCACCCGCGCATCGCGCGGCTCACGCTGCACCGCGTAGTTGTCGCGGGCCAATTGGGTTGCGGTTCGTGGATCTTTGCGCAGGTGCAGCTCAAAACGCGCTTCCTCGGCGCGGTGGGTGGTGTCGCCCCGCGCGCGCGCTGCGGCATAGCGGTCGGCAAGCATGCGCATGTGCTTGTCGGCGGAGGGTGCTTTCAGTGCCGCCTCGGCCTCGGTCAAGCGCAGCAACAAGCTGTCCGACGCCTCCCAATCGGCCAGCAGCTTTGCTACTTCCTGAAATCGGCCGGCATCGAGCAAAAAGTCGGACCAAGCCGCCAGCAGGTACACATCGTCCCGCCCTAGCGCCAGTGCTGCCATGTAATGCGCTTGGGCTTGCGCGCCCATGCCGCGCCAAGCGGCCAATTCACCCAAACGGGTCAGCACCCACAAGCGGCTTTCAGGCTCACTCACCCGGTCAAGTGCTTTAAGAAGCGTGTGGTAGCCGGCCTCCAACTTGCCGCTGTAGGCCAGGGCTAAGCCTTGGCAGGCGTCACCCAGGTTGGTGCGACCCAAGGCGTACAACTTGGCGCATTCTTGTTGCGCCGCTGCGTAATCGGCTTGCACCAAAAAAATCGCGCCCCGCCACGCGTGCGCCATGGCAAAAGTGGGGTCGCGCTGGAGCACCTCGGCAAAGTCCAACAGTGCCCCCCCAAAATCGTGGCGGTACTGGCGCACCACACCGCGCATGCTCAGCAAGTCCAAAGGCAAGGGTTGTGCAAATCGGTTCACCACGGCTTCGGCATAGCCTACATAGCGCGGGTCGCCACGGGCACTCGCTACGTCAAAGTAGGCTTCTGCTAATTGCGCTGCAGCAGTGGCGTTGGTGGGTGCCTTTTGCGAAGCGGCACGCAGAGCGAAGAGCTGCCGCGCGGTCGCGTCCCCCGCTTTCACCGCTAGCTTTTCTAGCACCTGCGCGTCGTCCGTGGGGGTTCGGGGCGCGGCGTACGCGGTCGTGGGTGCCATCAAACTGCTTAAGAACACCATTGCGGCCACAGCCCCGGTGCCCAGCACTTCGGTTTTCATGTTGAATAGGCCCGTCATTTTTATGCGTCTCCAGTGTGATGTATATTAAGTTGTCGTCTATTGTGGCGGCAACAAATGCCCATTAACGGAGTTCACTCATGAGCAAACTAGTTTCAGTTTTGGTTACAGCAGCGTTCGCAACCTTGTCTTTCAACACCTTCGCGGGATCCCACGGCGGCGCCATGAAAGAAAAGATGGAAGCCTGCAAAAAGATGGACGAAAAAACTGCCGATGAAAAAATGAAAGCCGAATGCAAGGCAATGATGGAAAAAAAGTAAGCTAAGCGGCTTAGTCTTTTCTGTCAATAAAAGCGGACCTGCTGGTCCGCTTTTTTTACGCCTACTGCGGTCTGGTTGCCAGAAAATCCCAAAAAACCGGCAAGTCGCCCAAGGGCAATGGCTCAATTCTGCTGCGCAGTCATCCAAATGCTTCCCTCACCTCTTCCAGCCCCCAAAGCACCCTGCGGCTCTCAAATCGCAGCGCCCGCCCGCTCACCGGGCAGGTCAACGCGATGGCCTGGGCCAGCAGTTGCAGCGGCTGCGCATAGTCCGCGCTGCCCTCAGGCGTGAGCACGGGGTAAATGCCGTCGCCCACCAGGGGTAGCCCCAGGGCCGCCATGTGCACACGCAGCTGGTGGCGCTGTCCGGTGATGGGCTCCAACTGGTAACGCGCCCATCCGCCTAAATTTTCCAGGGGTGTGATGAGGGTGAGCGCGTTGGGCGGACCGTCCACCTCGGTTTGCTGCATGAAGTGCGCGCTCTCGGCGATGCGGCTTTCGCGGTGCAGCGGCCAGGGCAGGGCGCGGTTCCAGGGCGCAATGGCCTCGTAAGTCTTGGCCACTTGGTGATTGCGAAACAGCGCGTGGTAAGCGTCGCGTGTAGCCGGGTTGACCGAGAACAGCACCAGTCCGGCCGTGTCGCGGTCAATGCGGTGGATGGGCACCAGGTCGTGCAGGCCCAGCTTGTTTTTCAGGCGCACCAACACGGTTTCTTGCAGGTATTTGCCCGAGGGCATGACCGGCAAAAAATGCGGTTTGTCGACCACCAGCAGGTGGGCGTCTTGGTACAGCACTACTTCCTCAAACGGAATTCTGGGCTCGGGCGGAAGGGCGCGAAAGTAGTAAACGCGCAGTCCCGCCGCATACGGGGTGTCGGCGTTCAGGGTGCGACCCCAGTCATCGCTGACGGCGCCCGCTTGCAGGCGCTCCAGCCACTGCGCTTTCGCTACGCCCGCAAAGCGCCCCACCAAAAAATCCAGCACCGTGGGCCAAGGCCCGAGCGGTAGCACCACGCTGCTGGGTCCCACGCCGTCGCGCAAAGGGGGCGTGTGTGGATATTTCACCGGCGGCTCACGGCCTCGGGGCCGCGTGGCTTAGACGCATTCAAACACCACATCCCACACGCCGTGGCCGAGTTTGATGCCCCGGTTTTCGAACTTGGTCAGAGGCCGGTAGTGGGGCTTGGGCGCGTAGCCCCTTAGTTCGGGGTGGGCGGCCACCGCACGGTTGGCCAGCGCAGGCTCGGCGCTAAGCACTTCCAAAATCTGTTCGGCGTAGGGCTGCCAGTCGGTGGCGCAGTGCAGGTAGCCGCCCGTCTTGAGGCGCTGTGCCAGCTTGGCGATCAGCGGCGCCTGGATCAGGCGGCGCTTGTTGTGTTTGGTTTTGTGCCAGGGGTCGGGGAAGAAGATGTGCACGCCGTCCAGGCTGTGCAGCGGCAGCATGTGGTCTATCACCTCCACCGCGTCATGCGCGCAGATGCGGATGTTGTGCAGGCCTTGCTCGCCAATGCGCTTGAGCAGGGCACCCACGCCGGGCTCGTGCACCTCGCAGCACAGAAAGCGCGTCTCGGGCAGGACGCTTGCAATATGCGCGGTAGCCTCGCCCATGCCAAAGCCGATTTCCAGCACCACCGGGTGTGCGGCACCGGGCGCCTCAATGGGAAGTGGGGGAAACACGGCGTTCCAGTCCAGCAGCTGATTTTGGTAGGGCAGCAAAAACTGCGGCCCCAGCGCGTCAACCGCCTTGGTTTGCCCCGCCGTCATGCGCCCGGCCCGTTTGACAAAGCTTTTGATGCCGCGCATGTACACCGTGGGGGTGTCTGGGGCGTCTGTGGCCTCGGTGGCTTTGAGTGGGTGGGAGTCGGGCGTCATAGGGGGAGTAGGGGCGGCGGGCAGGCCTGCGCGAGAAAGAGGCGCCAGTCGGCGGGGTGCGCAATTTTAGGCGCTGGGGGTGCCCGATGCTCCTGTGCATATGGGACGCGCTTACGGTGCGCGCAGCCTGGGCCTAGGCTAGAGCAGCCAGGGCACAAAGCGCTGGGTACGGGCCTGGTACTCAGCGTAGTCGGGGTGTTGCTGCGCCATCCAGCGCTCTTCGAGCAACGCTTTGGCTAACAAAACCAGCCCCATAGCAGCCAAAGCCTGCCACACCCAGGCTTGCTGCGCCGCAAAGGCGCAGGCCAGGCCGCACAGTGCCATGCTGGAGTACATGGGGTGGCGTATCCAGCGGTAGGGGCCGCGCTGCACTACCTGGCCATTCGCGCGCGGCGTGGGGCGGATGTTGAAGCGGCCCGGGGGATAGGCCCACAGCGCCCAGACGGCGAGCGCCAAACCCGCCACTGCCAGCAACGCGGCGGTCGCGGGCAATCGACCTTGGCGCAGCACGGGCACCACGCTTAGGGCCAGCAGCCCGATCAAGCCAAATTGCAGGCCCACCAGCAGGCTGCCCAGGTGTTTGCGACGCAGTTCGGAGTTCATCATGGCAGCCGTGGTGCCACAGGCGATGCGCCGACCTCAGCCACCATGGCAGTCCAGGTGGCTAGCGCTTCGGCAACTGTCGTGCTTTGTGCAGGCCAGCCCAGCACCGCAGCGGCAGCGTTCAGGGCACGCAGCGGGTCGGTCAAGTCCAGCGCCTGCGCGCCGTTTTGCTTGGAGAGCTTGGCCCCGTCCGGCCCCAGCACCAGCGGCGTATGCAGGTAGTGTGGCGTGGGCAAGCCCAGGCAGTGCTGCAGCCAGATTTGCCGCGCGGTGTTGTCGGCCAGGTCCTGGCCGCGCACCACGTGGGTGACACCTTGCGCGGCGTCATCCACCACCACGGCCAGCTGGTAGCTGGTGCAAACGTCGGCACGCTGCAGTACAAAGTCGCCCACGGTATGGGCTACGTTCTGGTGCTGCGGCCCCAGGCGGCGGTCAACCCAGGCTATGGAGGCCTCTTGGACTGCGCCGGTGGTCCTGGCGGATTGCGCCAGTGCTCCCGGTGTCTGGGGCGGGTCGGTGCGCAAGCGCCAGGCGTGCGGTTTTTTGATTTGATGGGCGGGGTCCGTGTGTCGGCAGGTGCCGGGGTAGACCAGCTCGGCGTGGCGCTCCCTGGTGTGGCCCTGCGCGGCTAGAGCGTGCTCAATGTCTTTGCGCGAACAAGTGCAGGGGTAGGCCAGTCCCCTTGCAATCAGCTGCTTTAGCGCCGCCTGGTACAGCGCGCCGCGTTGGCTTTGCCACAACGGTGGCGCGTCTGCTTGCAGGCCGCACGCGGCCAGTTGCTGCAAGATGAGTTGGTCCGCGCCCGCCACCGTGCGCGGGGTGTCCACGTCTTCCATGCGCACCAACCACTGGCCGCCGTGCGCGCGGGCGTCTAGCCAACTCGCCAGCGCCGCCACCAGCGAGCCCGCGTGCAGCGGCCCGGTGGGCGAGGGCGCAAAGCGCCCCAGGTAGCGGCTGCCCGCTGTGAACGCGGAAGGACTTTCATGGTTTGCGGTGCTGCGCACCTTCATGAAAGTGAGTGCCATGTGCGCAGGGCGGCTCGCTAACCCAGCTTAAGCGACCGCGAGTGCCAACTCTAGCCCGGAGACAAAGGCGTTTTCTACCCGGTGGCCCAGGCACCAATCGCCGCACACGCCCAAGCCGGTCTTGGCGCTCCAGATGTGGCTTTGGCCCAGGGGCTGCACGGTTTTGGCGTACAGCCAGCGGTGCGATTCCACGTGGCTGGGCTCGGCGCGGATGCCGGTCACTTCGGAAAAAGCCTTGATCAGCTTGCCCTCAATCCGGTCTTTGCTGTCGTTCACGTGCTCTTGCGACCACTGGGCGCTGGCCTGCACCGTCCAGCGCTCAATCATTCCTCGGCCCGGTTTGCTGGACTCGCGCGCCAGCCAGGCAATACGGTGGTGGGTGCTGCGCGCGGCGTTCCACTGCGGCCCCAGCGTGGTCAGGCCCGGTTGTACCGCCTGCGGAAATGCCAGCATCAGCGTCCAGCACGGTGCCACGGTGACTTGCTCCAGCTTTTTCATGGTGGCTTGCGTGGGTTGGCGGGTCTTGGGCACGGTGGCCAGCAGCTCAAGCGCTTGGGGGCTGGGCACTGCCAGCAGCACAGCGTCGAACCCAGCGTAGACGTGGCTGCTGTCGTCCGCGCCCACGGTGCGCAGCTGCCACTGCGCTTTGTCCAGCGCGTCGGTCTCGATGTGGGTCACGCGGGTTTCCAGCATCAGGCAGTCCGCTAGCGGCGCGGCCCAGGCTTTGGCCAAGGCGTTCATGCCGGGCTTGGCTACCCAATGCGGCTCGCGTGCGGGCAGCCCGGCGGCGGCCACGCGGCCACGCTCGTCTAGCACTTGCACCATATTGGCGCTCCAAGGGCGGCAGACTTTGGGCGTGGTCTCCAGGGCCTGCACAAAGCGCGGGTCGCGTACCGTGAAATACTGCGCGCCGTGGTCAAAGGTGCCAAACGGGCTGTTGCGCGTGGACATGCGCCCGCCCACGCCCCGGCTTTTTTCGAACAGCGTGACGCTGTGGCCTGCTTGCACCAGCGTGCGCGCGCAAGTGATGGCTGCCAGGCCGCTGCCGACGATGGCGATGTTTTTGGGCGATAGAAGCATGCTTTCTCCTCAGTAAAGTGGTTGTGGGCACTTTACACCTTGCAAAGCGGCCAGTTGGCACAAATTGGCGAGAGGCGATGCCAAGTCGCAGCCATAAAATCACACCATGATCACCTTACGCAAATCCGCAGAGCGCGGCTACGCCGACCACGGCTGGCTCCAATCTTTTCACAGTTTTTCGTTTGCCGGCTACTACGATCCGGCGCACATGGGATGGGGCAATTTACGCGTCATCAACGAAGACCGCATCGCCCCAGGCATGGGCTTTGGCACCCACGGCCACCGCGACATGGAAATCATCAGCTATGTGATGTCGGGCAATCTGGCGCACAAAGACAGCATGGGCAACGTCAAAGGCATTCCGCCGGGCGACGTGCAGCGCATGAGCGCGGGCAACGGCGTGCAGCACAGCGAGTTCAACCACGCGCCGGATGCCACCACGCACTTCTTCCAAATCTGGATTGAGCCCAATGTGCGCGGCATTCCCCCCAGTTACGAACAAAAAGCCTTCGCCGCCGCAGAGAAGCAAGGCGCCTTGCGTCTGGTGGCCTCGCCTGACGCGGCGCAGGGTTCGGTGCTAATCCATGCGGACGCCAAGTTGTACAGTGGCTTGTTTGACGGCGCGCAAACGGCCACCTTGCCACTAGACCCGGCGCGCAAAGCCTATGTGCAGGTGCTGCGCGGCAGCATTCACGCCAACGGCCAGGCCTTGGCCGCGGGCGACGCCGCGCTGCTGGCCGCTGAGAGCCAGCTCACACTTAGCAACGGCACCGACGCCGAAGTTCTGGTGTTTGACCTGAGCGCCTGAGGCGGCCCGCTTTTCGCCTGTCTATCCCCGGTGTTCCTTTACAGGGGCACTTTTTTAACCCTAGGAGTTTTTCTGTGACCCAAACCGTTGTTATTTTCCATTCTGGCTACGGCCACACCCAGCGCGTGGCCCAGTTTGTGGCTGATGGCGCGGACGCGCAACTCATCACCATTGACGCCGACGGCAACATCACCGAGGCCGAGTGGACTGCGCTAGACGCGGCGGACGCCATCATCATGGGATCACCCACCTACATGGGCATGGCTTCGTGGCAGTTCAAAAAGTTTGCCGACGCTTCGTCCAAGCGCTGGTTCACCAGCGCCTGGAAAGACAAGGTGGCCGGCGGCTTTACCTGCTCGGCCAGCCCCAGCGGCGACAAGCTGTCCACCATCCAGTACTTCATCACCTTGGCCATGCAACAAGGCATGGTCTGGGTCGGCCAGCCCGCCATGAACGACGGCACCATCAACCGCATCGGTTCCTACTCCGGCGTCATGGCCCAGGTCGGCCCCACCAGCCCGGCGGAAGACATTCCCCAGGGCGACTTGGACACCGCCAAAGCCTATGGCGCGCGCGTGGCGCAGGTTGCTGCGAAGTTGCGGGCTTAAATCAGGGAGCCTCTTTCGCAGAGGCATTTTTGGGCTGCGTCAGCAGCCCGAGTTAGCGCTGCTCAGCGCCGCTAGCGATTCTGTGGGACGCTGCTATCCCAGCGCCTTCACCACCGCATCCCCCATCTCGCGAGTGCTGACTTGGGTCATGCCCGCGCTATAGATATCGGGGGTGCGCAGGCCCTGGCTGAGCACGGCGTCCACGGCGGCTTCGATGCGGGCAGCGGCTTCGGCCTGGTCCAGGCTAAAGCGCAGCATCATGGCCGCGCTCAGGATGGTGGCCAGCGGATTGGCAATGCCTTTGCCCGCAATGTCAGGCGCGCTGCCGTGGCTGGGCTCGTACAGGCCCTGGTTTTTGGCGTTCAAGCTGGCCGAGGGCAGCATGCCGATGCTCCCCGTAAGCATGGCGGCGGCGTCACTCAAGATGTCGCCAAACATATTGCCGGTGACCACCACGTCAAACTTCATGGGCGCTTTGACGAGCTGCATGGCGGCGTTGTCCACGTACATGTGGTCCAGCGCCACGTCGGGGTATTGCAGGCCGACCTCGGAAACCACGTCTTTCCAGAGCTGAAAAGTTTCCAGCACGTTCGCCTTGTCCACGCTGGTCACGCGCTTGCTGCGCTTTTGGGCCGCTTGAAAGGCCACGTGGGCGATGCGTTCGATCTCGGGGCGCGAGTAGCGCATGGTGTCAAAGGCCTCTTCGCTGCCGGGGAAATGCCCATCGGTGGCGATGCGACGGCCGCGTGGCTGGCCAAAGTAGATGTCGCCGGTCAGCTCACGGATGATCAATATGTCCAGCCCCGACACCAGCTCGGGCTTGAGGCTGGACGCGTCGGTGAGTTGCTTGTAGCAAATCGCCGGGCGGAAGTTGGCAAACAGGCCCATGTTTTTGCGCAAGCCCAAAATGGCCTGCTCGGGCCGCAGCGGGCGGTCTAAGGTGTCGTATTTCCAGTCGCCTACCGCGCCAAACAACACAGCGTCAGCGTCCATCGCCAGCTTGAGCGTGGAGTCGGGCAGCGGGTGGCCGTGGGCCTCAAACGCGGCGCCGCCAACGAGCGCGGTTTCCAACGTCAGGTCCAGGTTCAAGACCTTGAGAACCTTGACGGCCTCGGCCACGATTTCGGTACCGATGCCGTCGCCCGGCAAAACTGCAATTTTCATGGGTTCCTTGGAAAGCTAAATGAAGTAGAAAAACTAGGCCACCATGGAGCGCGCCAGCCACGGCTTTTGCGCCAGGCGTTCTGCCTCAAAGGCGCGGATTTTGTCGGCCTGGCGCAGCGTCAGGCCAATGTCGTCAAAGCCGTTTTGCAGGCAAAACTTGCGAAACGCCTGCACCTCAAACGCGATTTCCTCGCCTTGGGGCCGAACCACGACTTGGCGCTCCAGATCCACGGTCAGCGTAAAGCCGGGGAACGCCAGGGCTTCACTGAACAGTTGGTCCACCGTGGCCTCAGGCAAAACAATGGGTAACAAGCCGTTTTTGAAGCTATTGTTGAAAAAGATGTCGGCAAAGCTTGGAGCGATGATGGCGCGAAAGCCGTATTGGTCCAGCGCCCAGGGCGCGTGCTCGCGGGACGATCCGCAGCCAAAGTTCTTGCGCGCCAGCAAGATAGATGCACCTTGGTAGCGCGGCTGGTTCAGCACAAAGTCGGGGTTGGGGCGGCGGGTGGCAGGGTCTTGGCCGGGCTGGCCAGGATCGAGGTAGCGCCATTCGTCAAACAAGTTGGGGCCAAAGCCGGTTTTGCGGATGGATTTGAGGAACTGCTTGGGAATGATGGCGTCGGTATCGACGTTTTCCCGGTCCATGGGGGCAACCAGGCCTTTGTGTACGGTAAATTTTTGCATGGGGTGTGTTTTTGGATAGGCGTCAAACGAACTTGCGCACGTCCACAAAGTGCCCATGGATGGCCGCAGCAGCGGCCATGGCCGGGCTTACCAAGTGGGTGCGGCCACCGGCGCCTTGGCGGCCTTCGAAGTTGCGGTTGCTGGTGGAGGCGCAGCGCTCGCCGGGCTCTAGGCGGTCGGCGTTCATGGCCAGGCACATGGAGCAGCCGGGTTCGCGCCACTCAAAACCGGCGGCGATGAAAATTTTGTCCAGTCCTTCGCGCTCAGCTTGTTCTTTGACCAGCCCCGAGCCGGGTACGACCAGCGCCAGGCGCACGTTTTTGGCCACTTTTTGCCCCAGTTTTTGCACCAGGGCAGCGGCCTCGCGCATGTCTTCGATGCGGCTGTTGGTGCAGGAGCCGATAAACACTTTGTCCACAAAAATGTCGTTCAGCGGCTTGCCGGGTGCCAGGCCCATGTAGGTGAGGGCGCGCTCTATGGCGCCGCGCTTGTTGCTGTCTTTTTCTTTGTCCGGGTCGGGCACGCGGTCTTCGATGGACAGTACCATCTCCGGCGAGGTGCCCCAGGTGACGTGCGGTGCGATCTGGCTGGCGTCCAGCTCGACGACGGCGTCAAAGTGGGCATCAGCGTCCGAATGCAAGGTTTTCCAGTACGCAACGGCCTGGTCCCATTCCACGCCCGTGGGCGAGAGCGGGCGGCGTTTGACGTAGGCAATGGTTTTTTCGTCCACGGCCACCAGTCCGGCGCGCGCGCCGCCTTCTATGGCCATATTGCAGACCGTCATGCGGCCTTCCATGCTCAAGGCGCGAATCGCAGTCCCTGCAAACTCGATGGTGTAACCGGTGCCGCCGGCAGTGCCAATCTTGCCGATGATGGCCAGCACCAGGTCTTTGGCAGTGCAGCCTTTGGGCAGGGTGCCGTTGGCGCGTATCAGCATGTTCTTGGCTTTTTTGGCTAGCAGGGTTTGCGTGGCCATCACGTGTTCCACCTCGCTGGTGCCAATGCCGTGCGCCAGCGCGCCAAAAGCGCCATGGGTGGAAGTGTGGCTGTCGCCGCACACCACGGTCATGCCGGGCAGGGTGGCGCCGTTTTCTGGACCAATCACGTGCACGATGCCTTGGCGCTTGGACATGAAGGGGAAAAACGCCGCAGAGCCAAACTCGGCGATATTGGTGTTGAGCGTGGTGATTTGCTCTTTGCTCACCGGGTCGGTAATGCCGTCGTAACCGAGTTCCCAGCCGGTGGTGGGCGTGTTGTGGTCGGCGGTGGCGACGATGGAGCTGACGCGCCAGACCTTGCGACCGGCTTCGCGCAAGCCCTCAAAGGCCTGGGGGCTGGTGACCTCGTGCACCAAGTGGCGGTCTATGTAGAGGATGGCCGTGCCGTCTTCTTCGGTGTGGACGACGTGTTCGTCCCAAATCTTGTCGTACAGGGTGCGGCCCATGGAACTTCCTTGTGTGCGGGCTGGCATTTTATGCCCATGGCCCTGCATGAAAAATGCCCCGCAGGGCGGGGCATTGAGGCGAATACGCGGCGAATTTAGCGCTTGGAAATTTCCACTACGTCACGCCGTTCAGCGCCGGTAAACAACTGGCGCGGACGACCGATTTTGTACTCAGGGTCACCAATCATTTCGTTGAGCTGGGCGATCCAACCCACGGTGCGTGCCAGAGCAAAAATGCCGGTGAACAGCTTCACCGGAATGCCGATGGCGCGCTGCACGATGCCGGAGTAAAAGTCCACATTGGGGTAGAGCTTGCGGGAGACGAAGTAGTCGTCCTCCAAAGCAATCTTTTCCAAGGCCTTAGCCAACTTGAAGAGCGGGTCGTTTTCCAGGCCCATGGCCGCGAGTACTTCGTTGCAAGTTTCTTGCATCAATTTGGCGCGCGGGTCGTAGTTTTTGTAAACACGGTGGCCAAAGCCCATGAGCTTGACGCCGGAGTTCTTGTCCTTGACCTGGCTCATGAACTCGCCCACTTTGGAAATCCCGCCCATGGCCTGGATTTCTTCGAGCATGTTCAAGCAGGCCTCGTTGGCTCCACCGTGTGCGGGGCCCCACAGGCACGCCACGCCTGCTGCAATGGCGGCAAACGGGTTGGTGCCAGACGAACCGCACAGGCGCACCGTAGAGGTGGACGCGTTTTGCTCGTGGTCGGCGTGCAGCACGAAGATGCGGTCCAGGGCGCGCTCAATGACAGGGTTCACCACATAAGGCTCGCAGGGCGTGGCAAACATCATGTGCAAGAAGTTGCCCGCATAGCTCAGGTCGTTCTTGGGGTACATAAAGGGCTGGCCAATGCTGTACTTGTAGGCCATGGCCACCAGGGTGGGCAATTTCGCGATCAAGCGGATGGCCGAAATCTCGCGGTGCTCGGGGTTGTTGATGTCGGTGCTGTCGTGGTAGAAGGCCGACAAGGCGCCCACCAAGCCGGTCATGATGGCCATGGGGTGCGCGTCACGCCGAAAGCCACGCAAGAAAAACTGCATCTGCTCGTTGACCATGGTGTGCTGCGTCACGTTTCTGGTAAACGCTGCCTTGCCTTTGGCGTCGGGCAGGTTGCCGTACAGCAGCAGGTGGCAGGTCTCCATAAAGTCGCAGTGGGTGGCCAACTGCTCAATCGGGTAACCGCGGTACAGCAGCTCGCCCTTGTCGCCATCGATGTAGGTAATGGCCGACTGGCAGGCTGCCGTGGACAAGAAGCCGGGATCGTAGGTAAACATGCCGGTTTGCGCATAGAGCTTGCGGATGTCGATCACATCGGGGCCGATGCTGCCGCTGTACACCGGCAGGTCCACACTCGGGCTGCCGTTGCTGAAGGACATTGTGGCTCTGTTGTCAGCTAATTTCATCTCGGAACCTTTCAACGAGTTTCTCTCACCATTTTCAAAATTTCATGGAGGTCGGCGTTGTCCAGCCTTGCCTCCACTTGCGCCAGCGATTTGCGAGCCAAAAAAAGGTCTAGCAAATCGTTGTCGCTCAAATCCATCAACACGCCCATCGCGTTGGCCTGCCGAACATTGAGCGCTTGGTCATAGCGCTCAAAAAACCGGGCGATGAACAAGTCGTTTTCTAGCAATCCGCGCCGGCAGCGCCAGCGCAGCTTGCTTAAGGACCGCTCGTCGAGCAGCGCGTCCCCGGATTGGACGACGGGGTTCACTGCTTAGACCGCACGCAAAACCATCATTTCCTTGATCTTGCCAATCGCCTTGGTCGGGTTCAGGCCTTTAGGGCAAACATCGACGCAGTTCATGATGGTGTGGCAGCGGAACAGGCGGTAGGGGTCTTCTAAGTTGTCCAGGCGCTCGGCAGTGGCTTCGTCGCGGCTGTCGGCGATAAAGCGGTAGGCCTGCAGCAAGCC
>JARXAU010000219.1 GCA_029865675.1 Rhodoferax sp. | reverse complement strand
GCTCATGGAAATGTCCTTTGTTTGTTTCAGATGACCTTGGCGTCGTTTTTCAGCTTGTCCACCAGGGCAGCCACGTCGGCCACCTTGATGCCAGCGGCGCGGGCGGCGGGCTCTACCACCTTGAGGGTCTTGATGCGTGGGCTCACGTCCACGCCCAAATCGGCAGGGGTGAAGGTGTCGAGCTGCTTTTTCTTGGCCTTCATGATGTTGGGCAAGGTGACGTAGCGCGGCTCGTTGAGGCGCAGGTCGGTGGTGATGATGGCGGGCAGCGTGAGGCTCAAGGTCTCGGAGCCGCCGTCCACTTCGCGGGTGACATGGGCTTTGCCGTCAGCCACTTCCACCTTGCTGGCAAAGGTGGCTTGGGGGCGGTCGCTCAGGGCGGCGAGCATCTGGCCAGTCTGGTTGCAGTCGTCGTCAATCGCTTGCTTGCCCAAAATCACCAGGCCAGGCTGCTCTTTGTCCATCAGCGCCTTGAGCAGTTTGGCCACGGCCAGCGGCTGCAGCTCTTCGCTGGTCTCTACCAATATGGCGCGGTCGGCGCCAATGGCCATGGCGGTGCGCAGGGTTTCGGTGCACTGGGTCACGCCGCAGGACACGGCGATGACTTCGGTGGCCACGCCTTTTTCCTTCAGGCGCACAGCTTCTTCAATGGCGATTTCGTCAAACGGGTTCATGCTCATCTTGACGTTGGCAATGTCTACGCCGCTGCCGTCGGACTTGACGCGCACCTTGACGTTGTAGTCGACCACACGTTTTACGGGTACCAAAATTTTCATAACTGCCACTCCAGAAAAGATAGAAAAAGGCACAACAGGGCCGCAGGGACTTTACGTGCACGTCAACTTTAGATTCTATGCGCCCCCTGTGGGCCGCCGCCTTGGCAGCCCACAGCGCAAAGAAAAAGAACGATCGTGCTTTTTTAATTCTAACCCTGCCCCAGGCATGGCTTGGCTGCTGCGCGACGGGTCTTGTAGCGGGGGCGACAGCCCCGGCCTGGCGCTGCGTCAGGTGAATATCTTTCATGGCGGAGGGGTGCTGCGCCCCTGCATTAAGGTCACCGTGAAAGAACTTTCATGAAGGGGGTGGCTTAGCACCCTCATGACGATTGTGCGGCTTGGAAAACTGCAGCACGCCGTCTTGCAGGGTGCCAAAGCGCAGCGCCAGCAGGTCGCGCAGGTAGTTTTGGTTCAGGCGCCACGGCGTGCTGCTGCCCTGCACCGGAAACTGGTCCAGCGAACGCTGGATGTAGCCCGAGCTGAAGTCCACCCAGGGCTGCGCTTGCACCTTGGCAGCAGGCAGCTTTGGGATGCAAATACCGGCGCCGGTGCGCTGCATGTGGCGCAGCAGGCGGCACACAAAGCCGCCTGTCAGGTCGCTCTTGAGCGTCCACGATGCGTTGGTGTAGCCCACCACATAAGCCAGGTTGGGCACGCCCGCGAGCATCATGCCCTTGTAGCTCATGGTCTTACCGATCTCTACTTGCCGGCCGTCCACGCTGATCGCCATACCGCCAAAGCCCAGCAAGTCCAGTCCGGTAGCGGTGACTACCAGGTCCGCTTCGAGCAATGCGCCCGAGCCCAGGCGAATACCCTGGGGCTCGAAGGCGGCCACGGTATCGGTCACCACAGCGACCTTGCCGCTTTGGATTGCAGCAAACAAATCACCGTCGGGCACTAAGCACACGCGCTGGTCCCAGGGCTTGTAGCGCGGGGTGAAATGGGTTGGTACGTCAAACGCCTTGGGCAGTGCGGCCGCCACGGCGCCCACAATGCGCGCTTTGACGCGCTCGGGCCGGTGCTTGGCCAGCCAAAAATAGAACATGCCCAGGGCCACGTTTTTCCAGCGCGTGAGGCCATAGGCCAGCCGCCCTGGCAGCGCCCAGCGCAGCGCATTGGCGAGCGCGTCGCGGCGCGGACGCGCCACCACATAAGTGGGGGAGCGCTGCAGCATGGTCAGCTGCGCGGCCTCTGGAGCCATGGCGGGCACCAGCGTCATGGCGGTGGCGCCGCTGCCGATGACGACCACGCGCTGGCCGCGGTAGTCCAAGTCTGCCGGCCAGTCTTGCGGATGCACCACACGCCCTTTGAACTCCGACAGCCCCGGAAAATCGGGGGTGTATCCATGGGCGTAGTTGTAGTAGCCGCTGCACACCCACAAGAAACTACAGCTCAGTTGCAGCCGCTCTTTGGCCGGTCCGCGCTCTATGGTCAGCAACCAGCTTGCCTGCGAGCTGGACCAAGCCGCTGCCACCACGCGGTGGCCCGGGCGGATGTGTGTCAGCAGCGCGTGCTCGCGGGCGGTGTCTTGGATGTATTGCAAGATGGACGGGCCGTCGGCAATCGCTTGGCCATCGGTCCAGGGCTTAAAGATGTAGCCCAGGGTGTGCATGTCCGAGTCCGAACGCACGCCGGGGTAGCGAAACAGATCCCAGGTGCCGCCCAGGCGCTCGCGTCCTTCCAAAATGGCAAAACGCTGGCCGGGGCAGCGTTGCTGCAAGTGCACCGCGCTGCCAATGCCCGACAGACCCGCGCCGACAATCAGGGTGTCAAAGTGTTCGATGCTCATGCAACAAAGACACGCGCCAGCCGCCCCATAGAACACCAGTACAAGTCGCGCTCCCAGCCCACGCTGGGAAACACCACGCCTTGGGTAATGCCACCGCTGCGCACCCGGCCGCGCTCGCTGCCCGTCTCCACGTCGAGCACCACGACTTCCTCGCGCCAGCGGCGGTAGTCGTTGACCACCAGCTCGCCGGTCTGCGGGTAGAGCAGCAGATGGCTGGCCACGCCAAAGTCATTTTTGATCCACAGGGGCGCCAGCGTGTGGCCAGCGCCTATGCGCCAGGCGCGCAAGACCTTGTTGGCCGAATCAAAGGCGACCACGATGCGCCGCTGCACATCCACCAGCGGAGGGTTGGTGATGCTGCCGCCGGGCAAGCCGCTCACATCCGGGCTGGCGTGGTCACGCGCGTCGGTCAGCGAGACGCGCAGCAGTCGGTTGGCGCTGGGGCGCACGCCCGCGCCCAGCATATGGATGCGGTAGCGGTGCAGGCCGTTGTCCATAAACCAGGCGTTCTGACCATCGATCACAGGGTCCCACCCGTAGCTCTGCGCGGTGGCGCCAATGTAGTCCCACTGCCAATCGCGGTCTAGGCGCAGGGTTTGCGCCGCGTCGTCCCAGTGGTAGCGAAAAATGCTGCGCACGCCCACCACATAGACGGTGTTGCCCACCGCGCTCAGGCGGGCGATGGATGGCTCGGGGCAGACCACCGGCGCGCAGGTCGGGCGCAGGGTCTCGGGGTCTATGACGCTGAGGCTGGCGGCTTGCGTATCAGACAAGTTTTTAGCGACGATCAGCCCCTTGTCCAGAATGACAAAGGAGTTGTAGGCCTGCGCACGCGGTAGTTCCAGCGACGCTTTCAGTGCGCAGGAGCGGTCCAGGCGGTGCGCGTAGCGGCCATACACCACATAAATGTCGCCATTGCGGTGAATCGCCATGCCGCCGGGCCACATGGGGCCGCCGGGCAGGCGCTGTGAGCTTTTGCGTGTGCGCAGGCTGTGGGGGTCGATCAACTCCACGCACGCCGTCGTGGCCATGCCTAGCTTGGAGCGCAGCGCTGAATGCGTGAGCAAATACACCTCGCCCGGATCTCCCAGCACCGTCATGGTAGACATCAGCGTGTTGCGCGTCACGCAGGCCAAGGTTTCGCCTGGCTGCAGGTTCAAGGCGGATTCGGCGTGCGCGGTTTGCAGCCGCTGCGGCCCACCGTCCTCGCCCGGCCATGGGCTGGGGTAGTAACCGCTGTTCACTTACGGCGGCGACGCACAAGCCACCAGGTCAGCAGCGCCAGCGAACCGATCAACACGGCAGCGGCTTGCTTGCCATACACCGGCACCCAGTAGCGCCAAATGGCATTGATAAACACCTGCTTTTGTGGTGTGTAGCCCTCGGGCATGGGCAGCACTTGGTTGGTTTTTTCGTAGTGGGCGTAGTCCACTTGCATTGCAGCAAACTCTTGGGGCAGCTTGGCGCTCAGGTCTTGGGTTTCGCCAGGGTCGGTAGACAGGTCGTACAAGTGCCATAGGCCATCGCCCAAGGGCGGCATATTGCGCACCAGCTTGAGGCTGCCTTTGAATAATGCCGCATTGCCGGATAACTCATAGCCCAGCGGCTGCTCGGGGCCACGTACCGCTGACACGCTGCCTTGCAGCAGCCCCAGCAAGCTGTGGCCGACCAGCGGCTCCACTGGCACACCTTGGTAGCTGGCGCCTGGCGCTTCAATGTGCGCCAGCGCCAGCAGCGTGGGCGCAATGTCGGTCACGTGGGTCAAGGCGCCTTGCACCCCGCCGCCTTGTCCAACACCCGGCCCCGAGATAAACATGGGTGCACGGATGCCGCCCTCGCCCGACCAGAACTTATAGCTGTACAAGGGAGACGCGGACGCACTGGCCCAGGCTGGGCCGGTGATGCCGTACGTGCCCTTGGCACCCAGGGTTTCGGTGTCTTGCTTGTATTGGAACCACAGCCAGGGCTGGGCCTCGTGGTAATCCGAGCCCTCAGGTCCGTTGTCCGATAAAAAGACGAACACCGTGTTGTCGTACTGCCCCGTCTTTTTCAGGTGCTCCACTAAGCGCCCCACATGAAAGTCCATGGCCTCGGCCATGGCGGCATAGACCTCCATCTGGCGCTCCATGTGCAGGCGCTCGTTCTCTGGCAGTGCGTTCCAGTCGCCGGTGGTGGACATGGTGGTCATGGCGGTGCCCTTGGGCACGAGGCCCATGGCGATAGCGCGGGCCAAGCGCTGCTGGCGCAAGATAGTCCAGCCCTCGCGGTACCGGCCCTTGTATTTGTCTACAAAAGCCTTGGGCGCCTGCACCGGCGTATGGTTGGCCTGAAAACCCACATAGGCAAAAAACGGCTGCTGTTTGCGGGGGTCGGCGTCGATATAGCCGATGGTGCGGTCCACGAAGTACTCCGAGGAATAGAACTCGGCAGGCATGGCAGCGGTTTTGCCGTCCTCGAACCAGTACACCTGCGGCACATGGGGCAGGTACTGCTTGCCCGGCTCCCAGTTGTCCGAACCGGTATCGCCCTGCACAATGGACTTGTCAAAACCACGCCGGTTGGGCAGGTTATAGGCCTCAGAACCCACATTCCACTTGCCCGCCACATAGGTGCGGTAGCCGCTGTCTTGCAAACGGGACGCCACGGTCACCACATTGGGCGTCAAAGAGCCCTGGTAACCCGGCTTGCCCAGGTGCTCAGTAGGCATGGCCTCGCGCAGATTGCCCACGCCGTTGCGGTGGTTGTCCACGCCCGTGAGCAGCATAGAGCGCGTCGGCGAGCACGAAGCGGCCACATGAAAGTTAGAGAAGCGCATGCCCCGCTTGGCCAGCGCGTCCAGGTGGGGGGTGTCGATCTCGCCACCAAAGGCGCCTAGGTCGGTAAAACCCCAGTCATCGGCCACCAGCACCACGATATTGGGGCGCTGCGGCGCCGGTGCCACCGCCGGGCTTGCCGCCCACGCCGCACATGAAAACCCGAGCTCCATGGCCAAGACGCAAGCAGCCCACCCCGTTTTTGTCGCTATGTTCACTCTGAATCTCCTGTGTTGCACCTCGTAGAAACGCCTTGGGCGCGTCACCATACACTGCTGTACTTTGGTCAATGTAGCATGTGTAACGATACCCGGAGAGCCCCACTATCCATTGGGCGACAATGTGCTTCGAACGACCCCATACAGGACGCCATGGAAGCAAGCCCGAGTAGACACGAACAAGCGACGCCAGCGCGCCAAACCAGCGCGCGCCTCAAGCGCGACGACTGGCTCGACGCCGCCTTCCGCGCTGCAGTGGAACACGGGTTTGATGGGGTGCGGGTTCTGGTGTTGGCAGACACTTTGGGCGTCACACGCGGTAGTTTTTATTGGCATTTCAAAGACCATGCCGACCTGATCACTGCGCTCATAGAACGCTGGCGCGCCGCCGAACTCTCCAGCAACCAGGGCATGCAGCAGCTTGCAAGCCTTGACCCGGTGCAGGACCTTGAAACACTGCTCGACGCAGCCCTGGCACACGGCGGCGCGGACCTCAGCAATATGCGCTTCGAGCTGGCCTTGCGTGGCCTCGGCCGGCGCGACCCAGGCGTGGCCGCCATGCTTTTGGAAGTGGACCAGGCGCGCGTCAGACTTTTTGCCGGCAAGTTCGCCCGCATCGCGCCCGACGCCAAGACCGCCACCGACCTGGCCGCGCTGTTCTACCTGGCCATTGTGGGAAGCTTCCAGGCCCTGAGTCGCCCGCAGGCGGCACACCCCACCAAGCACTACTTGCAAGACATCATAGGCCGCTACTTGATCAAGCAGCAGGCTCAGTAGCGAAGCGAGGTGGCTATTCTGAGCAGGGACTTCATGCGCTCGGTCTAGTGGTTTTCCTTCGCATGAATCTCAGGTATCGCGCGTAAAATTTCTTTTCAAAAAGGAAATTGATGATGGCCAATTGGGCGCGATGGTGTTCCGCAGTGTTGCTTTCGACCCTCGTCCTTACCGGCCAGGCACAAATATTGATCGGACAAACTGCGGGATTTACTGGGGCCGTGGCCGCAGGCGTAAAAGAAACCCTTGAAGGCGCAAAACTGCACCTGGACGCCGTCAACGCCAAAGGCGGAATCCATGGAAAAACCATCGAGCTGATTTCACTAGACGACCAGTTCGACCCGAAACTCGCAAGCGAAAACGCGCGCATTCTGATCGAGGACCGGGGCGTCTTGGCCTTGTTCCTGACCCGGGGCACGCCCCACACCCAAGCCATACTTCCCTTGCTTGAAAAGCATGGTGTTTCGTTACTTGCCCCGTCCACGGGGGCCATGGTGTTTCACCAGCCGGTAAACAAGCACGTATTCAACGTCCGGGCCACCTACCAGCGAGAGGCTGCCAAGGCGGTAAACCAGCTCAATGCCATGGGCATATCGCGCATTGGTCTGGTCTTTGCAGACGACAGCTTCGGCGCCGACGGCGTGCAAGGTGCACAAAAGGGCTTCGCGCAGGCCAATCTCCAGCCCGTAATCATGGAGCGGTTTGACCGTGCTGCGCCCGACTTTGCGCCGATCGCGAGCAAGGTGAAACAGTCCAACGCCCAGGCGGTGATCATGATCGCGTCTGGGCAGGCGGTGGTCGATGGCATGTCGGCTATTCGTGCGGCTGGCTCGGGGGCGCAGATCGTGACGCTGTCCAACAACGCATCGGCCGGCTTTATCAAAAGCATGGGCGTTCAGGGGCGAGGCGTCATAGTCACGCAGGTCTTCCCCTACGAGCGCTCGATAGCATACGCCGTGGTCAAAGAAGCCCAAAGCCTGTTGAAAGCCCGCGGCGGCGGAGAACTCAGCCCCGCAATGCTTGAAGGCTTTTGCGCCGCCAAAGTCTTGGTCGAAGGGCTGCGCAGGGCCGGCACAAAACCCAGCCGCCAAAAAATTCAGGCTGCCCTGGAGGGCCTGCGCAATTTTGATATCGGAGGGCTGGAAGTGAACTATTCACCCGAGGACCACACCGGCCTGGACTTCTCGGACTTGTCCATCATCACTGCAGACGGAAAATTTCGGCGCTAGGTCAAGCGCGTCCCCGATGATGCAAGCAAAGCGTCGGTTAAGGCCCCGGAGCTACCAGCGCAGTGCGAAATCCTAAGTGACTGACTGCCAGGTCGTCGTCCTGTGCCTGTCGCGCACCAGCACGGTAGCGCATGCAATAGTTGGGCGCGCAAAGAAATGAGCCGCCTTTGATCACGCGTTGACCCACCGAAACGACACCAGACGGGCGAGCAGCGCTGGGTGCCTGGTCTTCTAAAGGCGCGGGTGCCAGCGCCGCGTGGCTAGGGGTGTACACATCGCGCGTGAGCTCCCAGACGTTACCAATCATGTCGAACAGCCCCAGCGCATTCGGCGCAAAGCAGGCTACCGGGGCAAGACCCAAAAATCCGTCTTTGACTGAATTTGCCACAGGAAACAGGCCTTGCCAGGTGTTGGCCTGGGTGGGCTGCTCATGGTCGGGCAAGGCCTGATTTTTCGCGCCACGCGCTGCCCATTCCCATTGCGCCTCAGTGGGCAGGGTGGTGCCCTTCCAACGCGCATAGGCCCAGGCATCTTCTATGGTGACGTTGACCACCGGGAAAGCGCCCCGCCCTGCAATGGATGTGCCGGGGCCACCGGGGTGGCGCCAATCAGCACCTGCCACATAGCGCCACCACTGGGTCGGGCTGCCCCGGCCAGATAAGTCCGTCGGGCTGACAAACACCACGGCACCGGGCAAGCGCATGACGGGTGGCAACTCAGGGTGCTTGGCAGCGTCCACCGCACGTTCGGCAACCGTCACGTAAGCGCTTGCTTGGACAAACGCAGCAAATTCGTCGTTGGTGACTTCGGTGCGGTCCAACCAAAAGCCTGCGACAGGCACTTGCCGCACCGGCGACTCCTCGGCGTACACCGTGTCCCCCAGCGCCAAGCTGCCGCCGGGCACCCAAACCATGCCGGGCAGGGGGGCGTTGCCAGGCAATGGGGGTAACTTGCAGGACAGTGGCTCTTGGCGCAGGTGGCGTTCGCTGTGCTTTTCCGACCAAAGCAGCCAAGCCGCCGACGCCAGGATCGATACCATCAGCAGGCCTAACCAGCGGCGCTTGGTGCCAAGCCCTCGGGGCAGTCGCATTACGGAAATTTTCAAGGGTAGCCGCTGATGGGTAGCACTTTGAGGAGCTTGGCCTAGTTGTACCAGTAGGTGTATTCGTCCCCCGGCGCGTCTGCTTGGTCCAAGGTCTTATCAATGCTGATCGGCATTTGGATAAAAGATGCCCACCGCGAGGGCGGCATTCCGGTGTGGTGGGCAGCCAGTTTTGCTTTCAATTCCGCCAGCTTTTGGGGCTCTTTAGAGGCAAGGTTGACCTTTTCAGTCGGGTCGACGCCCAAGTTGAACAGCCAGTCCTTGGACGGCAACTCCGAAGAGATCAGCTTCCATGGACCCTCGCGCATGGCGCGGTAGGGGCCGTCTCGCCAAAACAGCGGACGCTCTGGTTGCAGTTGAGGCTTGGCTGCGAGATAAGGGAGAAGGTTGACGCCGTCAATCGCCCGGTCGCTGGGCATTTTTCCACCGGCTGCCGCCAACACGGTGGGCATGATGTCGATGTTAGTCATCGGCGTCTTGTACTGCGTGCCCGCCGCAATATGCCCTGGCCACTTTGCCACGTAGGGGACGCGAAGGCCCCCTTCAAAAAAAGTCAATTTCCAGCCACGGTAAGGCTGATTGACATCTGGAATGCCAATGTAGCCGGGCGCTCCGTTGTCGCTGGCGAACACCACCAAGGTATTTTGGTCCAAACCTTCGTCTTTGAGCGTTTGCAACACCCGCCCCACACTGCGGTCCACCGATCGCACCATGGCCGCATAAACGCGTCGCCGGTGGTCGGGGATATTGGAGAGCGCGTCGTAATCCTCCTTGCTGGCCTGCAGCGGGGTGTGCACGCCCCAGTGCGCCAGATACAGGAAGAATGGCTGGTTTTTGTTACGCCGAATCGCAGTGACAGCCACGTCCGTGAAGTAGTCGGTCAGGTACTTGTTAGGCTCAAACCAGTGCCCAGCGTTGTAGCTCACCCCAAAGCGCATATTCGGCCAAAGAAACTTGTCGATGGGGTCAAAGTCTTGCTTGGAATTGACCACGCGGGGGTCGTTTTGCGGCAGGTACAGGCCGCTTTCCATGAACAAGCTTTCATTAAAGCCCTGGTTGTTAGGCCGCATGTCGGGCGTGCTGCCCAGGTGCCATTTGCCGATGTGCATGGTGTGGTAGCCGCGTTCTTTCAGCGCTTCGGCCAAGGTCACTTCGGTGGGCGGCATGCCCAAGTCATTGAAGTCTTTCGCAAGCTTGGCAAGGTCTTTGTCAATCAGCACGGGGTGTGCCCGCTTGGAGTCAGAGTACAACTCGCCTGCCACACGGGCCATTGCGCTCGGCGTGGGCGTGAACTCCACACCAAACCGCCACGGGTAACGCCCGCTCATCAGTGCGGCGCGCGACACAGTGCACACCGCGCTGCCCGCATAGCCCTGGTCAAAGCGCACGCCTTCGCGGGCAATGGCATCGATATGAGGTGTAGAAACGCCTTCTGCGGCATGGCCGCCACCGCCGGTCGTCACATCGTTGATGCCCAGGTCATCGACCATGATGATGATGACGTTGGGCGGACGCTGCGCAGGCGGCAGCGCCGCGCTATCCGGGCCGGCAAGCCAAGGCACTGCTTGGTAAGGGCTGCGCGGATGCATGATGTCGGTGTACCAGCCTAAGGAATACTGGAGCACGTAAATGCGATTTGCGTAAACCAGGGCTCCGAGTGCAATCAAGAGCGCGATGGCGATGAGCAGCTTGCGTTTGGCATGGATCATGGGTTTTTTGCCGCTTGGGGCCTGCTGCTCACTAGGCAATTCTTGTAAGTACAAAAACGGCTGCCGCCACCAGAGCAAACAATGCCCCCACGGTGAAGCGCACCACCACCAGGCTCACGATGGGTTTCACCGGAAAGATCACCGTCTGCCCAATCGCTGCCCATTTGTGCACATCTGCACCTTGCGCATTGATTGCCAAGACAAAAGCGAAAAAATCGCGTCGGCTCCGGTAGCGCACCATCGCCACGTAGTGCCACTCCGGCACGCCTTCACAGTCGATAAACCGCCCACTGCGCTTGGCAATGAATACGGGCACACACGCACGCCGCAACAAATGGGGAACCATGGCGCGACCATACCGTCGGTCCGCTTCGCGCGGGTCGTCGCCGTAGGGAGAGCCAGGCGGGTAAAGCGCCTTTGCACGGTAGCGCACGCAGTTGTGCATAACAAACTCTTTGCCGTCCTCGCTGGCAAGCAATTGCTGCGCCTCTTCAATCAAGGGCTCACCGGGCGTTCCCTGCAGACGCTGGCGCAAAGTCGCCAGCAGCCGGGTTTGTTCTGCCGCATCCATGGGAGCGCCGTTGCCGCCATACCACCACAAAAATAGGGCAAACAGCGCTATCGGAACCAGAACAAGCGCCAGCTGATGGCCCATCACCACGCGTCTTTAGGCCGCTGCCGCAGCGCCGACGGGTACAAAATGCCGGGTGTTTTCGGCCAACCAGGCTTGAGAACGGCTGGCATCGTGCTGCTCGGGGTGAAAGTCTTCGCGCAAATAGTCGCGCCACATCGCCACATTCCCGCGGATCATGCCGTCCTTAGTCAACAGCAACTTCCCAGCACTGCGCCAGGTGCTTACGCTGAACAAGGCTCCGTCGTGCCAAAGGTTGCGCACGGTTTGGCGCAGCAAATCGAACATAAAAACAAAGCTGACGAAGCGGAAAACCCGCAGCCGCCACGCGTAGCCGCCGCCCATGGCCTGGTAAATGTCAAACGCAGTGCTGCGGTGCTCGGACTCTTCAGCGCTATGCCATAGCCACATCGTCTGCAAGCGCTCTTCGGCCCCTTCAAGCGCTTCAGGGTGGCGCAACAGCCAGTCGGCAAACAGCGCGGTGAAGTGCTCGGTCGCTGCGGTGGCCGCCACGTGGATGCGGGGGTCCATGCCAACCTGCTTTTTGATGCGGGCCAGCGAGCGTTTCTCGATGGTATTGGCGTAGCCCAGCGTGTCGAGGTGACCGTTGAACAAGGCGTGCACCCGGCGGTGGGTGGCCTCTTGGCCCACAAAGCCCTGTACTTCGGCCGCGAACTTGGCCCGCTTTTCTGCGGGCAAAGTCTTCAGTCCGGCGCGCACCGAATCCATGAAGTATTGCTCGCCCACCGGAAAACTCATGGACAAGGCATTGAAAAACGCAGAGCGAAATGCGTCTCCGCCATTCCAGCGTCGGGCAAACGGTGTGCTCAGGTCAACAAGCAGTTTCCTCACTACCAAATCAGTCATAGCTACTCCTTCAATTTACAAAAGTTGACGCAGCTCGCGCCGCAAAATTTTGCCCACATTGCTTTTGGGCAACTCATTTAAAAACTCAATCTGCCGCGGCACCTTGTAGGCCGTCAGGCTCTCTCGGCAATGGTTGACCAGCATCTGCTCGGTAAGCGCTGGAGAACGTTTCACCACAAACAGCTTTACTGCCTCTCCGGTAGTATCGTTGCGTTGCCCCACGGCGGCAACCTCTCGCACGCCAGGATGCAACATCACAACGTCTTCCACTTCCTTGGGGTAGACGTTAAAGCCCGAGACCAAAATCATGTCTTTGAGCCGGTCCACAATCTTCAAAAAGCCTTGCGCATCCATGACCGCTACATCGCCAGTGCGCAAAAACCCGTCTTCGGTCATCACGGCGGCGGTCTCGCTGGGGCGCTGCCAATAGCCTTGCATCACCTGCGGGCCACGCACGCACAATTCGCCAGCCTGCCCGATGGGCAGCTCTAGGCCGTCTGCATCGCGGATCGAAACCTCCGTAGACGGCAAAGGCAGGCCAACGCTGCCACTGTATTCAGTCTGGTCAAAAGGATTGATGGCAACGGTCGGAGAGCACTCTGTCAGACCATAGCCCTCCGTCAGCGGCGTTTTAGTAAGCTCTTGCCAACGCTGAGCCACAGCGCGTTGTACCGCCGCGCCACCGCCCACGGCCAGGCGCAAGGCGCTGAAATCAAGCTTGGCAAAGCCAGGGTCGTCTAACAAGCTGTTGAACAAGGTGTTCACGGCGGGCAAAGACACGAACCGGTACTTGGACAGCACTTTGACAAACGCCGGAATGTCGCGAGGATCAGCCACCAGCACATTGGTGCCACCCATACCGATAAAGCTCAGGCACGAGCCCAGCGCGAAAATGTGGTACAGCGGAATAGCCGTGATGCTGATGAGCTCTTGGTCGCGGGCGATGAAGGGTTCGCTCCATACGTGCACCTGTTTTGCATTGGCTAGGACATTTCGGTGGGTGAGCATTGCCCCTTTGGAGACACCGGTGGTGCCGCCGGTGTACTGCAGGAAAGCCAAGTCGTCAGGGCTGCACTGCACCCTTGAAAACTCCGCCCGAGCCCCCTGCGCCAGCACATCCAGAAACCTGATGCTGGCGGGCAGCGTGTAATCTGGCACCCATTTTTTTATGCGGTGGATCGCAAAATGGGCCAGGGCTCGCTGGGGCAGAGGCATCATGTCTGCCAGTCCAGTGACCACCACTTGCCGCACTGCAGTTCGCGCCACTACTTGGGCCACTGTGTGGGCAAACAAGTCCACGACGACCATGGCGACCGCTCCTGCATCCGTAAGCTGATGTTCCAATTCGCGCGGCGTGTACTGAGGGTTGACGTTGACTACCACATATCCTGCGCGTAACAAGCCAAACAACAACACCGGATATTGCAGCAGGTTGGGCATCATTAAAGCTACCCGACTGCCTTGCTCAAGCTTCAACACACTTTGGAAATAAGCTGCCACATTGCGCGACAACACATCAAGCGCGGTGTACGACAAGCGCCTGCCCGTGGAGCCGCTGACGAACGCCACTTTGTCTGCGTGCAAATGCACTGCGTCGTCCAGGTAATCGGCCACCGTCCCCAACGCATCGGCGTCAATCTGCGCCGGTACTCCCGCTGGGTAACGGTTGATCCAAATGGGGTCCATGGGCTGGGGGGCTGTGCAAAAAAGAATTGGAGATTATTATAACAATACACCAGTGTACTGTTTGTCTAAAAGCTTCAAGGGGGAGATTTGTCAAACGCCCAAAGACCCAGTGCCGTTGTTGACCGGTGGTGTGACCCGTGCCGGAGCGTTCATTTGGATGCCATGGTCACGCAGCGAGCTCAAAATTGCCATGTTCACATCGGAGCGTAAATTGCCTTGGCCATTGTGCAAATCGTTAATCCAGTAAACCAGCGTGAATTCCAATCCATCAGCGACAAACTGTGAAAGCTGAACCGACGGACCAGGGTCTTTGAGCACCCGTTCTTGGGCCAAGGCTGCGCTTTGAAGTAGCTCCATGACCTTGGCGGGGTCGCTGTTGAAAGCCACTTGCACCTGCGTGGTTTGCACCACAACAGAATCAGCCAAGGACAAGTTTTCCACCCGGCTGCTCACCAGCATTTCGTTGGGCACGATGGACTCCCGCCCCGTCTGCGCCCGCACTACCGTGTAGCGCGCATTGATTTGGGTGATAGCGCCCTCAAAGCTTTCCACCTTGATGAAGTCGCCAATGCGCAAGTTGCGCTCGGTCAAAATAACAAAGCCGCTGACATAGTTCGCAGCGACCTTTTGCAGCCCGAATCCGATACCCACACCCAAGGCGCCGCCCACCACGGACAGAGCGGTCAGGTCGATACCCACCGCTGAGAGCGCCACCATCAAACCCAAAGTCAACAACAAAGCGCGCGTTGCGTTACTGAGCGCCTTGCGCAGCGACAGCTCGCCGCCGGTGGCAGAGCGGAGCAAGCGCGCCTCAATGCCCGCAGACAGCCAAAGCGCCAGAATCAGAACCACGCTGGCGGTGAGCAAGCCTTCCAGAATGTTGCGGACCGACAAACGGGTGGTGCCGACTTTCCAACTGACTTGGTCCAACGCACTCAAAAGTACTGGAAGCAAGCCGCTGACCCAAAGCACCAGCGCCAGCCACACCAGCCAAGAAATGGTGTTCTCGAGCGCCCGCACCCACCGCGCTTCGGAAAAAGCGATTTGCAACACCTTGACGCCAGTGCGTATCGCCACCAGAGCCAGCAATACAGGAATGGCCAGTTGCAGCACAACCACGTTCACATATTGATCCAACAGCGCACGCGCGCCAAAGCCCAGACACAAGAGCAGCAGCGGAAATAGCACGCCGTCTACATCTTTTCGGCCAAACCAGATGGAGCGTTCTTCCCGTCCAAGCGCTTGGCGTGCAGCACGCACCAAACCCCAGGCAAGCAGCACACACACCGCAAGCGTCGCTAATTCCAGTGCCACCGTCGGCTGCACCAAGGCCTTGAGCCAGCCCACGAAATCGTCAATCGGCTGCGGAACAGGTCGGTGCGAACCGGCAGTCATCGCAATAAGCCCTTTTGAAAAGGGGCGCTACACATCAGCAAGCACCCGCACATGCGCTTCCACGCTTCGTGCCAAAGCATCAAGGTGGTAGCCGCCCTCTAAACAAGAGACAAGGCGGCCCTGGGCGTGGCGCTGCGCGAGCTCTTTGATGCGCCGGGTCATCCACGCATAGTCCGCCTCGACCAAACCCATTTGTCCCAGTTCGTCATCCCGGTGGGCGTCGAAGCCGGCGCTGATAAAAACCATTTGCGGCGCAAATGCATCAAGGCGCGGCATCCAGTCGCGCTCCACCACGGCACGCACCGCGTCCCCCTTGGAATAGGCAGGAAGCGCAACATTAAGCAAATTAGGCGCGTCCGAACGAGGGCAACCGTAAGGATAGAACGGGTGCTGGAAAAAGCTCGCCATCAGGATGCGCGCATCACCGGCCACGATATCTTCGGTGCCGTTACCGTGGTGCACATCAAAGTCGATAATCGCCACCCGCTCCAAGCCGTGGCGCTCCAGCGCGTAGCGCGCGGCAACCGCTACGTTGTTGAAAAAGCAAAACCCCATGGCCTTTTCTCGGCAGGCATGGTGCCCGGGCGGGCGCACCGCACAAAAGGCGTTAACCAACTCGCCGGCCATCACCGCATCTGTCGCAGCCAGTGCTGAACCAGCGGCGTGAAGCGCGGCGTCCCATGTGTGGGCATTGAGACTGGTGTCGGGGTCGATCTGCACGTGCGTGGGGCCACCGGCAACAATATCGTCGCGCAGACTTTCCGTCAGCCCGCGCAACGCGGCGATGTGCATGCGACCGTGCGCAAGCTCGAGGTCGGCGATCGGCGCGGCTGGTGCATGACGCTGGTCCAGTGCGTCCAGCACACCGGTGGCCAGCAGCCAGTCGCTAATGGCATCCAGCCGCTCGGGACACTCGGGGTGTCCTACACCCATGTCGTGTTTGCGACACGCTGGGTGTGAGAAGTAACCGGTTTTAGGCATAGACAGAGCGTTTTCACGCGGAGTGCGCAGTCTTCAAGACCAAGTAAACAGCGACCGCTGTTTCCAGCCGCAAGCGGCAGGCCTCAACTGCTTTTTAGCTTAACACGCACTCCGGAGCGAGGTGGCGCCTCAATGGGGGCAATGCGCGGGGCAGCTGCCCCGCTTGACACGATGCTGTCCCGCCCAGGACAGCGCGCGCCAAGTGCCCTCTTTAGGTTCCGATCACGCCACCATCGATTTTGCGAATGACCACCGTCGCCGAGCGGGGGCGACCGCCTGGCTTTTTGTCGGGCCAGTTGGAAATCGCGCCCGGAGCTTTCGGGTCGCTGCGCTCGGAGGGGCTCTCACCGGGGTGCTGAACGTTGATAAACATGGTTTTGCCATCCGGCGTGCCGGTAGCCCCGGTAATTTCGCAGCCCGCAGGTCCGGTCAAAAAGCGGCGAATCTCGCCAGTGCGAGGGTCAGCCGCCAGCATCATGTTGTTGCCCATGTTTTTCAGGTCGCCCTTGCCCATGGCAGAGGTAGACATGTCGGTCTGAATCCACAGCACGCCGCGCGCGTCGGTCCACAAACCGTCTGGGCACGAGAACATATCGCCCTTGATATTGCCCTTGGCCTCTGCGCGCTCCAAGGAGGGGTCACCGGCCAGCACAAACTGGTTCCAAGCAAAGGTGGTGCCGTGGAAGTCGCCGTCTTCTTTCCAGCGAATAATGTTGCCCATCGTGTTGTTGGCACGCGCATTTGCGGCGTCTACCACTGGCTGCTTGTCCATACCGCGGTTGCTGTTGTTGGTCAGTGTGGCGTATACCCAGCCCTGCTTGTCCACGTCAATCCACTCGGGACGGTCCATTTTGGTGGCGCCCAGCAAGTCGCTGGCTTGGCGGGCTTTGATCAGCACTTCACCCTGGTCGGCAAAGCCGTTGGCCGCCGTCAGGGGGCCTTGGCCGTGGGTCAAGGCGATCCATTGGCCTTTGCCGTCGGCATCGAACTTGGCCACCATCAGCGTGCCGTGGTCCAGCAAGCTGCTGTTGGCGGTAGCGCCACCGGGCTTGACGGTGTCACGGCTGACAAACTTGTAGATGTATTCAAAGCGGGCGTCTTCGCCCATGTACACCACGGCGCGTCCGTCTTTGGTCATGGCCACCGTGGCGCCTTCGTGCGAGGCGCGGCCCATGGCGGTGCGCTTTTTGGGCGTAGAACTGGGGTTGGCGGGGTCAATTTCCACAATCCAGCCAAAGCGGTTGGGTTCGTTGGGGTTTTTGACGGCGTCAAAGCGGGCATCGTGCTCGTGCCAGCGGTAGCCACCGCCGCCGCCTTTCTTCATGCCCCAGCGCTTTTCGTGCGCGTTCAAGGCGTCGCCGCCACTGAAGTAGTTGATGAAGTTTTCTTCCGCCGTAAGGTAGGTGCCCCATGGCGTAATGCCGCTGGCGCAGTTGTTAAGCGTTCCCAACACCCGGCGACCGCCTGCGTCTGCAGCGGTTTTCACCATGGCGTGGCCAGCCACCGGTCCGCTCAGCTCGCATGGGGTATTGGCCGTAATGCGGCGCGCCCAGGGCGAGGGCTTGACGACCTCCCATTTGCCGCCCTTGTCTTCGATTTCAAGCACCGACACGCCGTGGGCGGCCTGCGCCTTGCGCACTTTCTCGGGGGTCCAGGTGGCCATGCCGTCCGAAAACAACAAGCCTTCGTCGGTGTATTCGTGGTTGATCACCAGCAAGCCGCTCTTGGAGCCGTCTTGCGCAAAGTAGTGCATGCCGTCGTGGTGCATGCCGATTTGGGTTTCTTGCTGGGCTGCGGTGTTGCTCGCATCGTCCTTGAATGCGTGGTTTTCGCCGGACAGTCCCACCGGGTCGCCCCAAGGCGCGATGACCTGAACGGAGTAGCCTTCGGGCACGATCACCGTGTCAGCCAAGGAAATGGCGACGCTCTTAAACCCCAGCAAGGAAGCACCCGCTGAGCCGCCGCTGGTGGCACAGGCGGTCAATGCAGCAGCGCCGCCGATGGCGCTCAGGGGCGCCAAAAAGCCACTGGCGAGCGCCCCCAGGCCCCCTCGCAATACCGTGCGACGCGAAGGATCGCAGACGTCATGAATGCTGGAATTGGAGGAGCGGTTGCTGTTCTCCATCGTTGAGAAGTCTTTGGCCATAGTTTCTTTCTTCGGGTTGGTTAAGGTAGCGAAGGATTCGCCTGCGCGTTAGGTTTTTACTGCCTGCATATTTCAAAATTACGTCATTAAATTGACAAGTGCGCCGCCTCAGCATGCGCCCGGCTGCCATTCTGGAGCCGCGACCTCCCGCAGCCCAAGCTGCCTGCAGTAAACCCTAAGAAGGGCGCCATGCCGCACAGGCACAATGCAACGTTTTGCCCTGATTGCCAGTCAAGAAGACTGGGCACAGGTGCCTACTGACCCGCCCCGCAGGATGCCACACTCATTTTTACCGAGGACCCGACCATGGCTAGCTCCAGTTTGTTTGCCCTGATAGACGACATTGCCACCCTGCTCGATGACGTGGCGCTGATGACCAAAGTGGCAGCGAAAAAAACCGCCGGCGTACTGGGGGACGACCTGGCGCTCAATGCGCAGCAAGTCGCAGGTGTGCGTGCTGATCGCGAACTCCCGGTGGTCTGGGCCGTGGCCAATGGCTCTTTAGTGAACAAGGCGATCTTGGTGCCCGTGGCGCTGCTCATCAGTGCTTTTGTCCCCGTGCTGATTACGCCCTTGCTGATGCTGGGCGGTTTGTTTTTATGCTTTGAAGGTGCCGAGAAGATCATGCACTTGCTGGCGCACCGCTCCTCCAGCGCGCAGCACCACGAGGAACTGCGCCAAGCGGTCGCCGATGAGGCGGTGGACATGCTGGCGTTTGAGAAGGAAAAAATCAAAGGCGCGGTGCGCACCGACTTTATTCTTTCGGCCGAGATCATTGTCATTACCCTGGGCACCGTGGCCGAGGCCACCATGGGCCAGCGCATATCGGTTTTGGTGGGGATTTCCATCGCCATGACGGTGGGCGTGTATGGCCTGGTGGCGGCCATCGTCAAGCTTGACGATGCCGGCCTGCACCTCTGCAACCAAGCCGCCCGCTGGAAGCAGGCCATCGGCACCGCCCTGGTGTGGACGGCGCCCTGGCTGATGAAGGGCTTGTCGGCCGTGGGCACTGCCGCCATGTTTTTGGTGGGCGGCGGCATTTTGGTTCATGGCGTACCTTTGGTAGGGCATGGCATTGAGGATTTTGCGGCCACCTTGGGCTGGGTTGGGCCGGCAGTAGCACTCGGGTTAGAAGGCGCTGCTGGACTGCTTTCGGGCGCGGTAGTGGTGGCTTTGCTGTGGGCAGTGCAGCGAATACGCCAGGCGGTTGCGCCAACCGTCGCTTAAGCCGAGTCGCCTTCGCCGCCACCCGCCGAAGACTTGTCATGGTTGCGCCAAGTTCTCGTCCTATTCTCGCCCTGGACTCACCGCTTTCAAACTGGCTTTTTAACGTACGCCGGTGCGCTGGTAGAGCAAGCAAACGAAGTTTCTTGTTGCTGAACTCAGCCGTTCCCTGCCCTTCGAAAGCTGATTTTTGACACCTCGATTTTTCTACCTTACCCTGGTTTTGGCGCTGCTTTGTACCAACCCGGCCACCGCCGCCAAGCGCACGCGGGCCGAGCCCGCCACCTACCGCAGCAACCCCGCCGCCATGGCTGCCGCCAACGCCATGGCCGCGCGTTTGCACATGCGTCCGGCCTCGGTGCGCGGCGTGATCGGCAAGGCCCAGCGCCTGCCCGCCGTGGTGAACGCGGTCACGCCCGGCCAGGCCTCGGCCGCGCGGGACTGGGCGCTCTACCGCAGCCGTGTGATGGAGCCCCTGCGCATCCAGGCTGGGGTGCGGTTTTGGCAGCGCAACGCCGACACGCTGGCGCGTGCCGAGCGTGAAACCGGCGTGTCGGCGAACGTCATCGTCGGCATATTGGGCGTGGAAACCATTTACGGCAAGCACATGGGCGGCTACCGCACGATTGACGCGCTGAGCACGCTGGCCTTTGACTTTCCTGCCGTACACCCCAAAGCGGCCCAGCGCGCCGCCTATTTTTTGCAAGAGTTGGAGGAGTTTTTGCGCCTGTGCAAAACGCAGGGTCTGGACCCCTTGAAGGTGCGCGGCAGCTACGCCGGGGCGCTGGGCATGGCGCAGTTCATGCCGTCAAGCTGGCGCCAGTACGCGGTGGACTTTGACGGCGACGGCCGCATTGACCTGTTTGGCAGCCGCGCAGACGCCATCGGCTCGGTGGCTAACTACTTGGCGGCGTTTCACTGGAAGCCTGGGATGCCTACGCACTACGCGGTGCAACTGGACCCACAAACGCTAGATTTACCCGCCCTGCTGCAAAACGACATTGTCCCCAGTATGAGCCCCTTAGCCATGCGGGAACGCGGTGCGGAACTCGACGAAGCCGGGCAGCGCCACCCCGGCTTGCTGGCTTTGATTGAACTGCCCAACGGCAGCGCGCCCACGCAGTACGTGGCAGGTACCGACAACTTCTATACCGTTACCCGCTACAACTGGAGCAGCTTTTACGCCATGTCGGTGATTGAACTGGGGCAGGAAGTGCAAACCGCGTGGCAGCGCGAAAGCGCCGCTGCCCCAGCGCAGGCCAAGCCCTAACGGACCTGCGAATCAGGTCACCGGCACCAAAAACTCGCGGCTTACGTGCACGCCCAGGTCGTTGACGCGGTCCAAAAACTGCGTCAAAAAGGCGTGCAGGCCGGTGGCCAAAATCTCGTCAATGCGGGCGTATTGCAACTGCGCGCGCAGCTTGCCCGCGCGGCGCAGGGTTTCGCTCTGCGGGTCGCTGGTCACGCGCTCTAGGTTGTTGAGCACTTCTACCAAAGAGGCGTGCAAAGAGCGCGGCATGTCGGCCTTGAGGATGAGCAACTCGGCCACCCGCTCGGGGCGGATCACGTCGCGGTAGACCTTGCGGTAAATCTCGAACGCCGAGACGCTGCGCAAGACCGCGCTCCAGTGGTAGAAGTCGCCCTCTTGGTCTTTGGCAATGCCAGTGTCCAAAAAGTCGGTGGCGCCGCCATGGAACTTGACGTCCACCAACCGCGCGGTGTTGTCCGCCCGCTCCAAAAAGGTGCCCAGGCGCATGAAATGCAGCGATTCGTCCATCAGCATGGTGCCCACGGTGACGCCGCGCGAGAGGTGCGAGCGGAACTTCACCCATTCAAAAAACTGCGACGGATCGCGCGCAAAGCTGTCGCTCGCGGCCATGCGTTTGACCTCTAGCCAGGTCTGGTTTTGCGTCTCCCACACCTCGGTGGTGAGCGTGCCGCGCACCGCGCCGGCGTTTTCGCGTGCCGCGCCCAGGCAGGACAAGATGCTCGACGGGTTGCTCTCGTCGCGCACCATAAAGTCCATTACCTCGCGGGCGCGTACCGCTTTGTGGCGCTGGGTGTAGGCGGGCAGCAGCTCACTAATGCTTAGAAGCCCGCGCCAGCTGCGCTCCTCGGCGGCCTCGGTCTGGCCCAAGAGGGCGGTCTGGTAGTTCACGTCCAGCATGCGGGCGGTGTTTTCGGCGCGCTCGGTGTAGCGCGACATCCAGTACAAATGGTCGGCGGTGCGGCTGAGCATGGCTAGTCCTCCAGAATCCAAGTGTCTTTGGTGCCACCGCCTTGGGACGAGTTCACCACCAGCGAGCCCTCTTGCAAGGCCACGCGCGTCAGGCCGCCGGGCACCATTTGCACGGTTTTGCCCGAGAGCACATAGGGCCGCAGGTCAATATGGCGCGGGGCAATGCCGCTTTCCACATAAGTGGGGCAGGTGGACAGGCTGAGCGTGGGCTGGGCGATGTAGCCGCTGGGGTTGGCCAGCAAGGCCTGGCGGAAGTTCTCAATCTCGGCGCTGCTCGCCGCTGGCCCCACCAGCATGCCGTAGCCACCGGCGCCGTGCACTTCTTTGAGCACCAGGTCTTTGAGGTGCGCCAGGGTGTAGGCCAGGTCGTCGGGCTTGCGGCACTGGAAGGTGGGCACGTTGTTCAAAATGGGCTTTTCGCCCAGGTAAAACTCGATCATTTGCGGCACATAGGGGTAGATCGATTTGTCGTCGGCAATGCCGGTGCCCACGGCGTTGCAAATCGTCACATTGCCTGCGCGGTAGGCATCAAGCAGGCCGGGGCAGCCCAGGGTAGAGCCGGGGCGAAATACCGTGGGGTCCAAAAAGTCGTCATCTACCCGGCGGTAAATCACGTCCACCCGACGCGCTCCGCGCGTGGTGCGCATGTAGACGAAGTTGTCTTTGACCATCAAATCTTGGCCTTCGACCAGTTCTACGCCCATTTGCTGGGCCAAAAACGCGTGCTCAAAGTAGGCGCTGTTGTACATGCCGGGCGTGAGCACCACCACCGTGGGCTCGGCGGTGCTGGCGGGGCAACTTGCGCGCAGGGTCTCCAGCAGCAAGTCGGGGTAGTGCGCAATGGGCGCCACGCGGTGGCTGTTAAAGAGGGAGGGGAACAATCGCATCATCAT
>JARXAU010000177.1 GCA_029865675.1 Rhodoferax sp. | reverse complement strand
CAATCTTCAGGCGCATGGGCTACAGCAGCACGATGTCGTACTGTTCTTGCCCCATGGCGGACTCGCTTTGCAGCGACACCGGCTTGCCGATGAATTCGCTCAGGCCCGCCAGGTGCTGGCTTTCTTCGTCCAGAAACAACTCAATGACCTTGGGCGCGGCCACGATGCGAAATTCTTGCGGGTTGAACTGGCGCGCCTCGCGCAGGATTTCGCGAAAAATGTCGTACACCACGCTGCGCGCGGTTTTGACAATGCCTTTGCCCTCGCACACCGGGCAGGGTTCGCACAGCATGTGGGCCAGCGATTCGCGGGTGCGCTTGCGCGTCATCTCCACCAGCCCGAGCTGCGAAAAGCCACCCGCCATGGTTTTCACCCGGTCGCGCGCGAGTTGTTTTTTGAACTCTGCCAGCACCGCGTCACGGTGGTCGGCGCGCGCCATGTCAATAAAGTCGGCCACGATGATGCCGCCCAGGTTGCGCAGGCGCAGTTGGCGCGCAATCGCCTGCGCTGCCTCCAGATTGGTTTTGAAAATGGTGTCGTCAAAATTGCGGGCGCCGACAAAGCCGCCGGTATTCACGTCCACCGTGGTCAGCGCCTCGGTCTGGTCGATGATCAGGTAGCCGCCGGATTTCAGGTCCACCCGGCGCCCCAGCGCCTTGGCGATTTCTTCGTCAATCGCAAACAGGTCAAAAATCGGCCGCTCGCCCTTGTAGTGCTGCAGCTTTTTTACCGCCTGGGGCATGAACTCGACGCCAAAGGCCTGCAAAGCCTCAAACTGCTCGCGCGAATCCACGCGTATGGTTTGTGTGGCCTCGCCCACCAGATCGCGCAGCACGCGCTGCAGCAAATTCAGGTCTTGGTGCAGCAAGCTCATGGGCGGCAGCTTGAGCGACGCGCTTTTGATGCGCGCCCAGGCCTTGCGCAAATAGGCAATGTCCTCGGCCAGCTCCGCGTCCTGCGCGTCTTCGGCGTTGGTGCGCAAAATAAAACCGCCACCCTCGCTGCCCGCCAGAGCTTGCACGCGCTGGCGCAGGTCTTCGCGCTGCGCCAGCGGAATTTTTTGCGACACGCCAATATGGTCGTCCTGCGGCAAAAACACCAGCAAGCGCCCTGCGATGCTGATTTGCGTGGACAGGCGCGCGCCCTTGGTGCCCATGGGGTCCTTGATCACCTGCACCATCAGCGCCTGGCCCTCAAACACCTGGCGCTCAATCGGAATCAGGGCCTGCGCGGTGCGCGCCGCGCTGATGGTCTCGCCCTCAGCCGGCGGGTGCCACACGTCGGCCACATGCAAAAACGCCGCACGCTCCAAGCCAATGTCAATAAACGCCGATTGCATGCCTGGCAACACCCGCGCCACCTTGCCCAAATAGACATTGCCCACCAGGCCGCGCTCCAGCGTGCGCTCCACGTGCAGCTCTTGCACCGCGCCGTGCTCCACGATGGCTACGCGCGTTTCTTGCGGCGACCAGTTGATCAAAACATCTTGCTGCACGGGTTTACTCCAAGGCCCCCAAGGCGCGCAGCGCCTGCGCGGTCTCAAACAAAGGCAGGCCCATGATGCCAGAGTAACTGCCCTCAATGCGCGCAATAAACGCCGCCGCGATGCCTTGCACCGCATAGGCCCCGGCCTTGCCCATGGGCTCGCCCGAGGCCACGTAAGCGGCGATATCGTCCGCCGACAGGGGCGCAAACTTTACGCGCGAGACGCTGCATGCACGCACCACCCGTGCGCCGTCGCCCACGGCAATGGCGGTCAGCACCCGGTGGCTGCGCCCAGCCAGGCGGCCCAGCATTCGCGCCGCGTCCGCTGCGTCTTGTGGCTTGCCCAAAATGGCGCGACCCAGCGCCACTGTGGTGTCCGAACACAGCACCGGCGCCAGGGGCAACTGGCGCCGTCGCAAGCGCGCTAGCGCAGCTTGCAGCTTGAGGTCGGTCACGCGTTGCACATAGGCCAGCGGCGCCTCGCGCGGCAACGTGGCTTCCAGCGCCTCGCTGTCCTCATTAGCGTCGGGAAGCAGCAGGCGGTGCTCCACACCAAGTTGCACGAGCAACTGGCTGCGCCGGGGGCTTTGCGAGGCCAGGTAAATAAAGGGATTGGGGGCAGACACGGGCGGATCACTCCCGGTGGTAAGGATGGTTGGCGTTGACCGACCAGGCGCGGTACAACTGCTCTATCAGCAGGACCCGCGCAAAAGCGTGGGGGAGCGTCAGGTCCGAGAGGCGAATGCGCTCGTGCGCCGCTTGGCGAAAGGCCGGTTCAATGCCGTCTGGCCCGCCAATCACCAGCGCCACATCGCCCCCCTGAAGCTGCCAGTCGGTCAGGCGGCTCGCCAAGGCCAGGGTGGTCAGCGTAGTGCCGCGTTCGTCCAGCACCACCACGCGCGCGCCTTTGGGAATGGCCGCCTCAATGCGGGCGCGCTCGGCGGCGTACAAGGTGTCCAGGGTTTTGGAGCCGCGTGGCTCGGTTTTGACGGCCTTGAGTTCGATCTTGATCTCATGCGGAAAGCGCTTGGCGTAGTCGTCCCAGGCGGTTTGCGCCCAATCGGGCACGCGCTGGCCTACCGCAACAATGACCAGCCGCACTGCTGCCTCAGACGCGGGGCGCGGACTTTTTGGCGGCGGCTTTTTTGGCCGGCGCTGGTTTCTTGGCCACGACTTTCTTCGCTACTGCCTTTTTAGCGGGCGCCGCTTTCTTGGCCACTCCTATGGGCGCAGACACCACCACTTTGGTGATGGGCGTGCTTGCGGAAGTAGCGGTTTTACCGTCAGCGGTTTTGCGCGCTGCGGTCTTGGCAGGCGTTGCCTTGGCAGAAGCAGCTTTGGCAGAAGCAGCCTTGACCGCGTCACGTTTGGCAGCGGCTGCGTTGGCGGCAGCCGTCTTGGCGGCCTGGGCGCGGGAGGGGAAGGCTTCGGCCACGCCAATCTTGGCGGCGTTGGAGCGGCGCAGCGTGGTGGCGGGTTTGGCCGCGCTGGCGGCAACTGGCGCCTTGGCCACTGGGTCGGGCTTGGCCACGCCAAGCTTTAAGCGCACCGGCTTTTCACCCCACAGCTCTTCCAAGTTGTAGTAGGCGCGAAAGCTGGGTTGCATCACGTGCACCACGGCTTGGCCGCAGTCCACGATGATCCATTCGCCGTTGGCTTCGCCCTCCAGGCGGGGTTTGGGGAAACCGGCCTCACGCACCGCGTCGCTCACGCTGGACGCCAGCGCCTTGGTTTGGCGGTTGGACGTGCCCGAGGCCACGATGACGCGCTCAAACAGAGCGGACAACTGCTCGGTATCAAACACCACAATCTCCTGGGCCTTGACATCCTCCAAGCCATCGACGATGGCGCGCTGGAGTTTTTGGATGTCATTTTTTTTGGAGGCGGAGGTAGTGGTCATCAGGGCGATTGGTAGAGGTGGTGGGTGGCAATATAGCGCGCAACAGCTTCCGTCACCAGCGTTTCTACGCCTTGGTCGTGAGCTAGCCGGTAACGGATGTCGGTCGCGCTGTGCTGCATGACCGGCATTCGGAGCCGTTGCAGGGCGAATTCTTCCAGGTGGGAGGGGGCGATCGGACTAGGTTTGTCCGCAGATTCGGAGCGCGCAGCGACGTAGATTGTAGCGAGCTGGGCCAAGGCGCTGGCCCGGTGCCAGTGGCGCAGCGCCAGCGCCTGGTCTTGGCCGATGAGCAAAAACAGCTGGGCTTGCGGGTGTTGGCGCTGCAACTCTTCCAGCGTGTCTACCGTGTAGCTTGGTCCGCTGCGCAGGGTTTCGCGCGGGTCCACCCGCACTTCAGAAATCGTTGCGAACGCCAATTCACACATACGCAGTCGGTGGTGCGCAGTGCTAAGAGGCTGCTCTTTGTGCGCCGCTTGTCCGGTGGGCACTACCAGCAAGCGACTCAAGCCCAACTGCGCCACTGCAGCCTGTGCCAGTGCCACATGGCCCAGATGGGGCGGATCAAACGCGCCGCCGAAAACGCCTATGCGCTGAGGGACTTGGGTCAAACCCAGTCCTTGCGCACCAAAAACTCTTGGTACAAAGCCGCCTCCGGCGTGCCATGGGCGGGCACATGTTGGTAAGACCAACTGGCCAGCGGCGGCATGGACAGCAGAATCGACTCGGTACGCCCGCCCGACTGCAGGCCAAAGTGCGTGCCGCGGTCCCACACCAGGTTGAACTCCACATAGCGGCCCCGGCGGTAGAGCTGGAACTCGCGCTCGCGGCTGCCGTATTCCGTTTCCTTGCGCCGCTGCACAATGGGCATATAGGCGCCCAAAAACGCATCCGCCACCGCGCGCAGCATGGCAAAGCTGCGCTCCTGGCCCAGCTCGGAAAAGTCGTCAAAAAACACGCCGCCTATGCCGCGCGGCTCGTTGCGGTGTTTGAGGAAGAAGTAGTCGTCGCACCAGGTTTTGAAGCGCGGGTATTTGTCCTCGCCAAAGGGCGCGAGCGCGTCTTTGCAGCTTTGGTGGAAATGCACCGCGTCTTCGGCAAATCCGTAGATGGGCGTCAAGTCCATGCCGCCGCCAAACCAGCACACGGTCTGGCCCTCGGGGTTTTTGGCGGCGAGCATGCGCACATTCATGTGCACCGTGGGCGCATAGGGGTTGCGCGGGTGGAATACCAGCGACACGCCCATGGCCTCAAACGGCGCGCCCGACAGCTCGGGGCGGTGCTGGGTGGCGCTGGGCGGCAGGCGCGGCCCGCGCACATGCGAAAAACCGCAGCCCGCGCGCTCAAACACTGCGCCGTTTTCCAGAATTTGGGTAATGCCGTTACCTTGCAACATCTCGCCCGGCGCTTTTTCCCAGGCGTCAACCACAAAGGCTCCACCGTCCAGGTCGGCAACGGCACCGGTAATGCGTGATTGAAGGTCAAGCAGGTAGTGTCGGACCGTCTCAGGGGATGCAATTTCAAACACGATCGGCTCCTTGCGCTGCGAATAAACAGGGCGGAAGGTACATCAAGGCCGCAAAGCCCGTAAACCGATGTCGCTGCGAAACTGCAGGCCCTCAAAATGAATCTGGTGCGCTACGTCGTAGGCCCGGATCTGCGCCACTTTTACTGTGTCGGCCAGTGCGGTCACGCACAGCACACGGCCGCCCGAGGTCTTCAGCACGCCGTCTTCAAACTGGGTGCCTGCATGAAACACCACGACCTCGTCCGTTTCTTTGGGGATGCCGGTAATTGCGTCGCCCATGCGCGGCAAATGCGGATAGCCAGCAACGGCCAGCACCACGCCCAAGGCGGTGCGCCGGTCCCACTGCAACTCCATCGCAGCAAGTGCCTTGCCGCCCACCGGCTCGGTAGCTGCCCACAGCACGTCCACCCAATCGCTTTTCAGGCGCGCCATGATGGGCTGGGTTTCTGGGTCGCCCATGCGGCAGTTGAATTCCAGTGTTTTGACCTGTCCGTGGGCGTCGATCATCAGGCCAGCGTACAAAAAGCCGGTGAAAGGAATACCGTCTTTTTCCATGCCCCGGATGGTGGGCAGGATCACTTCGCGCATGGCGCGGGCGTGCACGTCCGGGGTGACCACGGGCGCGGGGGAGTAAGCGCCCATGCCGCCGGTGTTGGGGCCGGCGTCGCCGTCTTGCAGGCGCTTGTGGTCTTGGCTGGTGGCCAGCGGCAGCACGTTTTTGCCGTCGCACAGCACCATGAAGCTGGCCTCTTCGCCGGTCAAAAATTCTTCGATCACCACCCGCGGCTAGCCGCTGGCAGGCGCATTGCCAAAGGCTCCGTGGGTGAGCATAAAGTCCACAGCGGCGTGGGCCTCGGGCAAGGTCATGGCCACGACCACGCCTTTGCCAGCGGCCAGGCCATCGGCCTTGACCACGATGGGTGCGCCGATGCGATCCAGATGGGCGTGGGCTGCGGCTGCGTCAGAAAACACCTCAAAGTGCGCAGTAGGAATGCCGTGGCGCTGCATAAAGGCCTTGGAAAAGGCCTTGGAACTCTCTAGCTGCGCGGCAGCCTGGGTGGGGCCAAAAATGCGCAGTCCGTGGGCACGGAAGTCGTCCACCACGCCAGAAGCCAATGGACCTTCGGGGCCAACCACGGTGAGCGCAATCTTTTG
>JARXAU010000090.1 GCA_029865675.1 Rhodoferax sp. | reverse complement strand
GCGTAACCCAGTGCAAAACCGTGCTGGCGCAGGTAGTGGGCAAATTCGCCCAACTGCTCGCGCGGGTCGGCAGCCGCTACTACTTTGGTTTGCTTGTGCGGGTCGGCGCCCATGACAGCGCCAATTGGGGCGGCCATGGCGGCTATTTCAGGGCGGCGGCAACGCCCGCGTCCTGGCCCATGCGCGGTCCGTCCATCAGCTTGCCCACGCGCTCAGACGTGACTTGCCAGCGGTCATTGCGGGTTTTCAGCAGCGCCGCCAGCGAGGGCATGAGCAGCTGCGGGTCGATGGGCAGTTCGCTGTGGCCGAGCTTGAAGAGCACGCGCACCCAGTCCAGGGTTTCGGCCACACCAGGGGTTTTGTCCAGGTCTTCCTTGCGCAGGCGCTGCACAAAGGCTACGCACTCCTCCACCAGACGGCTGGCCGCCTCGGGCACCAGGGTGCGCACGATTTGCGTCTCGCGCGCCAGGGTGGGAAAGTCCACAAAGTGGAACAGGCAACGCCGACGCAGCGCGTCCGAGAGGTCGCGCGTGCCGTTGCTGGTCAAAATCACCAAGGGCTTGCTGACCGCGTGCAGGGTGCCAATCTCGGGCACGCTGATTTGGTACTCGGACAGCATTTCTAGCAAAAAGGCCTCAAACGCCTCGTCGGCACGGTCAATCTCGTCGATCAGCAGCACGCAGGGCTCGGGGCAGCGAATGGCCTGCAAGAGCGGGCGCTCCAGCAAAAACGCTTCGGAGAACAGGTTGTCGCGCAGCGCGGCGCGGTCGCCCTGGCCGGCCTCGGTCATGCGGATTTCCAGCAACTGGCGGCTGTAGTTCCACTCATAAACCGCCTGGCTCAGGTCCAGCCCTTCATAGCATTGCAGGCGCAGCAGCGGGCGGCCCAGCGCGCGGGCGCAGGCGCTGGCAATCGCGGTTTTACCCACGCCGGCCTCGCCCTCCAAGAGCAGCGGGCGTTCCAGCGACAAGCCCATCCAGACCAGGCTGGCGAGGTCTTCGTCGGCGATGTAGCCCGCCGTAAACAGACGCTCGCGCAGGCCCTGGGGCGAAGCCAGATCGATGGCAGTGCTCATGGCGGCCGTGCGAACCTTAGCGCTTGCCGCCAAAGAGGTTGGCAAAAAAGCTCTTTACCAGCGACCAAATCAGGCCCAGGGCGTTGAACTCTTGCGCAACCACCGGCGCTTGCGGCGCTGGCGCTGCGGCCGCTGGTGCGGCGCTCTCGCCCGGGGCGGGGGCAGCGGGAGCCAGGGCAGCTTGCACTACGGCGGCTTTTTGTGAGAAGACCACGGCAAACTGGGCCAGAATCATGTCGGACACCGAGCCCATCATGCGGCCGCCAAACTGGGCGAACTTGCCGTTGACGATGACTTCGGCGTGGCCTACCAAAGTGCAACTGGTGGCGTCAATGGCCACCAGGTTGGCGGTGAGCTCCATCGAAGCAGACGAGCCGCCCTTGTCCGCACCCTTGCCCAGCATCTTGAGCGTGCGGGTGGCCGGGTCCAGGGCCAAAATTTCAATCGTGCCAGCAAAAGCGGCCACAGCCGGGCCGACTTTCACGCGCACGCTGCCGGTGAAATGGGTGGCGTCAATCTCAGAGGTGATTTGCGCGCCGGGCATGCAGGTGGCCAACTCGTTCATATTGGCCAACACCGTCCAGGCCGCGTCTACCCCGGCGGACACCGGGTACTGCTTGTCTAAAACTACTTCCATGGGAACTCTCCAAAAAACAGGGGCGGATGCAGCGCGCCGCATCCGCCCTCTCAAGGACGAAACAAATTAACTCGCGATGCCCACAGCCTTGAGCTGCTGCCACACGCGGTAGGCCGAGTGGGGCATGTTGAAGTGCGTCACGCCCAGGTGGGCAAACGCGTCCACCATGGCACTGGTGAAAGTGGGAATGCTGCCCACGTGCGGTGATTCGGCCACGCCTTTGGCACCAATGGGGTGGTGCGGCGACGGGGTGACCGTGTGGTCGGTCTCCCAGTGCGGCGTCTCCACGGCGGTGGGCAAAAAGTAGTCCATCAGCGTGTTGCCCTGGATGTTGCCTTGCTTGTCAAACGACAGCAGCTGGCCCATGGCCACGGCAAAACCTTCGGTCAATCCACCGTGGATTTGGCCTTCGATGATCATCGGGTTGATGCGGGTGCCGCAGTCATCCAGCGCATAAAAGCGGCGGATTTTGGTCTCGCCCGTGCCCTTGTCGATGTCCACCACGCAGAGGTAAATACCAAAGGGGAAGGTGAAGTTCGGCGGGTCGTAGTAGTGCACCGCTTCCAGTCCGGGCTCCAGGCCGGGGGGTGGGCTGTTGTAAGACGCCCAGGCGATTTGCGCCATGGTTTTGAACTTGGCGTCGTCGCCGCGCACCTTGAAGCGGTCGATTTCCCATTCCAAGTCGGCTTCGCTGACTTCCATCAGGTGGGCGGCAATCTTTTTGGCCTTGGCGTGGATTTTGCGCGCGGCCATGGCAATGGCGGCGCCGGCCACAGGCGTGGAGCGTGAGCCATAGGTGCCCAGTCCGTAAGGCGCGGTGTTGGTGTCACCTTCTTCGACCTGGATCACTTCGGACGGAATGCCGAGTTCGGTGGCGATGATTTGCGCATACGAGGTCTGGTGGCCCTGGCCTTGCGAGATGGTGCCCATGCGGGCAATCGCGCTGCCGGTGGGGTGCACGCGGATTTCGCAGGAGTCAAACATGCCCACGCCCAAAATATCGCAAATCTTGCTCGGACCCGCGCCCACCACCTCGGTGAAGGTGACCAGGCCAATGCCCATTAGGGTCGGGCAATCCGGGTCAGCGCGCTTGGCGGCTTGCTCAGCACGCAGGCCTTGGTAGTCCACGGCGGTGAGCACTTTGTCCAGCGCGGTTTGGTAGTCGCCCGAGTCGTACTCAAAGCCAAAGGCCGAGGTGTAGGGGAACTGTTCGCGCTTGATGAAGTTTTTGGCGCGAATTTCGGCTTTGTCCATGCCCAGCTTTTGCGCCAGCACGTCGACCATGCGCTCGACCAGGTACACCGCCTCGGTCACGCGGAAGGAGCAGCGGTAGGCCACGCCTCCCGGCGCTTTGTTGGTGTAGACGCCGTCGACCTTGCAGTAAGCGGTGGGAATGTCGTAGCTACCCGACACGATGTGGAACATACCCGCCGGGAACTTGGTCGGGTCAGCGCAGGCGTCAAAGGCGCCATGGTCGGCAATGACGTTGGTGCGCAGCGCCAGGATTTTGCCGTCGGTGGTGGCGGCAAGTTCGCCAGTCATGTGGTAGTCGCGGGCAAAGGCGGTGGAGGACAGGTTCTCGATGCGGTCTTCCACCCATTTCACTGGCCGGCCCAGCACGATGGACGACACGATGGCGCACACATAACCGGGGTAAATTCCGACCTTGTTGCCAAAGCCGCCGCCGATATCGGGCGAGATGATGCGCACTTTGGACTCAGGAATGCCCGAGAGCATGGACACCACGGTACGCACCACGTGGGGCGCCTGGCTGGTGATGTAGGTGGTGAGTTCGCCGCGGATGGGGTCAAACGACGCCACTGCGCCACAGGTCTCCAGGGGGCAGGGGTGCACACGCGGGTAGTGCATGTCTTGCTTGACGGTCACCGGGGCGCTGGCGAAGGCCGCGTCGGTGGTTTCTTTGTTGCCTGCGTCCCAGGTGAAGATGTGGTTATGGTGGTAGCGCTTGCCGTGCGCGCCTTCGGTTTTACCGGCCAGGTCTTCGCGCAACACCGGGGCGTCGGGCTTCAAGGCCTCAAACGGGTCAATCACCACCGGCAGCTCTTCGTATTCCACTTCCACGGCTTCCACGCCGTCGGCGGCGGAGTAGCGGTCTTCGGCAATCACGATCGCCACTTCCTGCATCTGGAAGTGCACTTTTTCGTCCGCCAGCACCGCCGCCACGTCACCAGCAAGCGTAGGCATCCAGTGCAGTTTGAGGGGCTTGAGGTCTTCGGCGGTAAGCACAGCGATGACGCCGGGGATTTTGAGCGCGGCTTCCTTGTTGATGCGCTTGATGCGAGCGTGCGCTACGCTGGAGCGCACGATGTCCATGTGGACCATATTGGGCATCTTGATGTCGTCGACATAGTTGCCCTTGCCCTGGATGAAACGGGCATCTTCTTTGCGCAGGCGGGGCTCGCCCATGCCCATCAGGGCTTTTTCGCGGTCACTCAGTGGTGCGTTCATGGTGTTCTCCTGGGGGTTGCGCTTAGGCGGCAACGGCTTGTTGTTGGAGGGCGGCTGCGGCGTGCATCACGGCTTTGACGATGTTCTGGTAGCCCGTGCAGCGGCACAAATTGCCCGACATACCCACGCGCACTTCCTGCTCGGTCGGGTTGGGGTTGTCCTGCAAAAAGCGGTAGGCGCGCATCAGCATGCCGGGGGTGCAAAAGCCGCATTGCAAACCGTGCTCTTTGTAAAAGCCTTCTTGCACTGCGTGCAAGACCCCGGCGTTGGCCAGGCCTTCAACGGTTTTGACGTCGCTGCCCTCGCACTGCACGGTGAGGTGGGTGCAGGCTTTAACTGACTGTCCGTCAATGTCCACGGTGCAAGCGCCGCAGTGGCTGGTTTCGCAGCCGATGTGGGCGCCGGTGAGGTTCATCTTTTCCCGTAGGAAGTGAATCAACAGAGTGCGGGGCTCGACAGCTTCTTCAACAGCCTTGCCGTTGAGGTGCATGGATACGATTTTTTTGCTCATGGGGGTCTCCAAATAAGGGTTTAGGCGCAGCGGGCGGCTGCTGCGCGGATGGCACGGCGGGTCATTTCACCGGCCATGGCGGTTTTGTATTCCACGTCGCCGCGCAGGTCTTCAGCGGGGTCGCAAATGGCGCGTACCGCGTGCACTGCGGCGTCGATGCTCGCGTCGCTGAGGGGCTTGCCGACCAGCGCGGCTTCGGCGTCGCTGGCGCGCAGCGCGGTGGGTGCCACATTGGTCAAACCGATGCTGGCGTGGCTGACCACGCCGCCGGCCATGCGCAACACCACAGCGGCGCCGGCTGTCGCCCAGTCACCAGTTTTGCGCTTGAGTTTTTGGTAGGCGTAGCCCGTGCCAGCGGCAAAAGGCGCGATCAGGATGGCGGTCAGGATTTCATCTTCAGCCAAGGCAGTCATGTAGGTGCCGTGGAAAAAATCCAGCGCTTTGACCTGGCGCTCGCCCTGGGGGCCTTGCAACACAAAGGTCGCGTCGAGCGCCATGGCAATGGCCGGGTGGTCGTTGCCGGGGTCGCCGTGGGCAATGTCGCCGCCAATGGTGCCGCGGTTGCGCACCTGGGGGTCGGCGATCAGGAGCGCAGCTTCCACCAGCAAAGGCAGCTTGGCTTGCAGCAGGGGGGAGGCAATGAGCTCGTTTTCCGAGGTCATGGCGCCGATGCGAATCATGCCGCCTTGCTCGCTGATGCCGCGTAGCTCAGGGATGCGGTTGATGTCAATCAGCGTGCCGGGTTGGGCAAAACGCAGCTTCATCATGGGCAGCAGGCTGTGGCCGCCTGCGAGCAGCTTGGCGTCGTCGCCCAGCGAGGACAGCAGGGCGATAGCTTCGGCCACGGTGTGCGGTGCGTGGTAATCAAATGCCGGTGGGATCACGGTATCTCCTTTATTTATTGGAAAAAAGCGCCAAAAAAATCGACTTCACGTTCAACTCTAACCTGCAGATTGCCCGGTAGGCAATGA
>JARXAU010000028.1 GCA_029865675.1 Rhodoferax sp. | reverse complement strand
GCCGCGCGTGGCCTTGTTCACGCCCACGTCGGTGGCCTGGGCCGAGAGCAGCACTGCGGCCAGCAGCTCAAACACGCTGGCGTAATGCAGCTCAGTTTGCGGGTGCGGGTTGGCCGCTTGCAGGGTGGCGAAGAAGGTCTCTATCTGGGTGGCGTTCATAGCGTGGAAGGTCTGGCGGGCGGTTTGAAAAGAAGACAATAGCGGCACAGCCACACAGACAAGATACACCATGCCCTTGCAATTCGCCGACCGCCTGCAAAACGTCGAAACCTCCGCCATCCGCGAACTTTTCAAGCTGCTGGGCAAGCCCGGCATCATCAGCTTTGCCGGGGGCTTTCCAGACCCGGCGCTGTTCGACGTGGAGGGCCTGCAAATGTCTGCGGATGCGGTGCTCTCCCACAACCCCGGCCCGGTGCTGCAATATGGCGCGACCGAAGGCTGGGGCCCGCTGCGCGAGCAGATAAGCCACTTTATGGCGGGCAAGGGCGCCACCGTCGCACCAGACGGCCTGATCGTTACCACCGGCAGCCAGCAAGCGCTGGACCTGGTTGGCAAGACCATGATCTCGCCGGGCGACAAGGTGATTGTCGAAGCGCCCACGTTTTTGGCCACCATCCAGTGCTTTCGCCTGTACGGCGCGCATTTGATTGGCGCGCCGATTGACGCCCACGGCGTGGACGTGGACCGGCTGGAGCAGCTCATCGACGAGCACAAGCCCAAACTGGTCTACCTGATTCCCACTTTTGGCAACCCGAGCGGCGCCACTCTGAGCCTAGAGCGCCGTCTGCGCGTGTTGCAAATCGCCGCGCGCACCCACACCCTGATCGTGGAAGACGACCCGTATGGCGAGCTGTACTTTGACCAGGCACCGCCTCCCAGCTTGTTGGCTTTAAGCGACCAAGTGCCGGGCAGCCGGGAATACTTGGTGCACTGCGGCAGCCTGAGCAAGGTCTTGAGTCCCGGTTTGCGCGTGGGCTGGATGATTGCGCCGCCCGAGCTGCTGGCGCGCGCCACTATGTGCAAGCAGTTCAGCGACGCGCATACCAGCAATTTGACGCAAGCCATTGGCGCGCACTACCTCACGCTGGGTCGGCTCGACACCGCGCTGGCGCGGGTGCGCAGCACCTACGCCGAGCGCGCCCGCGTGATGGCCGCCAGCTTGCAAAGCACGCTGGGCGGAAAAATAGCGTTTGATGCGCCAAAGGGCGGCATGTTTTTCTGGGCGCGGCTCACCGGCGCCGATGGCGGCCCTGCCAACGCCGCTGAGTTTGCCAAACGCGCCATTGAGCGCCTGGTGGCCTTTGTGCCCGGCGCGCCCTTTTATGCCCACGACGCCGACCCCGCAACCCTGCGCCTGAGCTTTGCCACGGCGGATGTGGCCAAGATTGAAGAGGGCGTTGCCCGTCTGGGCCACGCTTTGCAATGACGCTGGGCCTGACCGACGCCCAGCGGCCCGCAGGCGCCAACGTGCCCTTGGGCGTGGTGTTGTGCTTTGTGGCCGGGGCCGCCAACGCGGGTGGTTTTTTGGCGGTGGGCATGTACACCTCGCACATGAGCGGCGTGGTGTCCGCCATGGCTGACAACTTGGTTTTGGGCCAAGGGCTGACGGTGTGGATTGGTTTTGGCTCGCTCATCGCCTTTATGGGCGGTGCGGTCACCACGACCATGGCTGTGGAATGGGCGCTGCGGCGCAATTTGCGCAGTGCTTACGGTGTGCCGCTCTTGGCGGAGGCTGCCTTGTTGCTGGTGTTTGGCTTGTTTGGCGCCGCCATTGACGCGCGCAGCCTGGCGCTGGTGCCCTACACCGTGGTGCTTTTGTGCTTCATCATGGGCCTGCAAAACGCGCTGATCACCAAGAAGTCCAACGCCGAGATTCGCACCACGCACATCACCGGCTTGGTGACCGACATCGGCATTGAGCTAGGGCGCCTGTTCTATGTCAACCGCAGTTTTCCCCATCACCCACGGGTGCTGGCCAACCGCAACAAGCTGTGGTCGCACAGCCAGCTTTTGCTGGGTTTCATCACTGGCGCACTGACGGGCGCTTGGGGCTTTAAGGCCGCAGGCTATGGGATGACCGTGCCCCTGGCGCTGCTGCTGGTGGTGTTGGTGACGCGGCCCCTGGTGTTTGACTACCGCACCTGGCGCAGCCGGTCTGCACGCTTGCCGGCATGAATCGCCGTGGTGCATTGCTTTGGGCCGCCGCAGCCAGCCAGGGCCTTTGGCTACCGCGCAGCGCCTGGAGCCAAACTCCTGCCTTGGACTATCCCTTTTTTTGCGGCGTGGCCAGCGGCTCGCCCACCGCAGACGGCGTGGTGCTCTGGACCCGGCTGGACCCCAAGGCCCTGCGCCCCACCTCGGACGGCACGGCAGCGGTGCGCTGGGAACTGGCGCACGACGCGCAGTTTGCCCGCGTGGTGCAGCGCGGCCAAAGCCTGGCCAGCGCGGCGCTGGGCTGGTCGGTGCACGTGGAAGTGGCCGGTTTGGAGCCTGCGCGCGCCTACCACTACCGCTTTTTGCTGGGCGACGCAGTCAGCGCCACTGGCCAAACCCGCACCCTGACCGCGCCGGGCAGCGCAGTAGCAAGCCTTCGCCTGGCCTACGCGTCGTGCCAAAAGTGGGAGGACGGCTACTTCAGCGCCTGGCGCCACCTGCTGGCCGACGCGCCCGACCTGGTGCTGTTTTTGGGTGACTACCTTTACGAATACCCCGGCAGCAGCGGCAAATTGCGCAAGCCCGGCGGCGGCTGGGTGCTGACGCTGGACGACTACCGCGCCCGCTACGCCCTGTACAAAAGCGACCCCGACCTGCAAGCCCTGCACGCCGCCTGCCCCTGGCTCATGACCTGGGACGACCACGAAGTGCAAAACGACTACGCTGGCCTGCAAGCCGGTGACGGTCTGGTCAGCGCACCGGACTTTGCCGCGCGCCGCGCGGCGGCCTACCAGGCGTATTTCGAGAACATGCCCCTGCGCGCCAGTGTGCTCACCCAAGCACTGGGCGGGCTAGGGCAGGGCGCCGAAATGCGCTTGTATGGCCGCCTAGCCTTTGGCAATTTGGCTAGTTTGTATCTGCTAGACGCCCGCCAATACAAAGACCCGCAGGTTTGCAACGCGGACGGCAAAACTGGCTCGTCCATCGTGCGCCCCGAAACTTGCCCGGCCTGGACCGACCCCGCGCGCAGCCTTTTGGGCGGCGCGCAAGAAAAGTGGCTCTCGGGCGCGCTGGCCGCATCGGCGTCTGGCGGCACGCGCTGGAACGTGCTGGGCCAGCAAACCCTGTTCGGCCCGCGCGACTTTGCGCTGGGCCCGGCGCAAAAGTTCTGGAACGACGGCTGGGACGGCTACAGCGCCGCCCGCACCCGGCTCACCGCCGCGCTGCAACAGCCCGGCGTGGCCAACTCGGTGATTTTGGGCGGCGATGTGCACGAAAACTGGGTCGGCCACGTGCTGGCCGACTATGCGCGCCCGGGCAGCAAGAAAGTGGGCGTGGAGTTTTGTGGCACCAGCATCACGTCCAAATCCGCCAAGACCGATTCCACCCTCGCCGCGCTGCTACAAGAAAACCCGCACTTTGTGTTTGCCAATGCGCAATACCGGGGATATGGCCTGGCCGATTTCACGCCAGGGCAGTTGAAGGTGCGCCTGCGGGTGCTGGACGACGTGCAGCGGCAGGACAGCACGGTGCGTACGCTGGCGGCGTTTGCTGTGGAGGCAGGGCGGGCTGAGGTGTTGGCGGCCTGACTTTTATGCAGCTGCGGTGGGGCTTGTTTCATGCCAGCTTTTCCGTGCCCCCCTCTCTCGCCCGCTGGGCGAGAGAGGGGTTGGGGGAGAGCGTGGGGAGTTACACCAGCACCTCAAGCAGTCGATCCAAGCCGCCAGAGTTGATGGCCACCATCGCCTGTGCCCGCACCGCCGGTTTAGCGTGGTAGGCCACCGACAAGCCGGCAGCGCCCATCATGGGCAGGTCGTTGGCGCCGTCGCCCATGGCAATGGCCTGCGCGGGGTCGATCCCCATCTGGGCGCAGGTGTGCAGCAGCATGGTGCGCTTTTCGGCGCCGTCGCAAATGTCGCCCCAGGGCTGGTCCACCATGCGCCCGGTGAGCAGGCCGCTCGATACTTCGAGCACGTTGGAACGCGTCCAGTCGATGCGCAGGCGGTCGCGCAAGGGATCGGTAAAAAAGGTAAAGCCGCCACTGACCAACAGGGTTTTGAGCCCCGCCTCCTGGCAGGCGCGCACTAGGTCGGCGGCACCGGGGTTGAGTTGCAGGCGCTGGTCCAGCACCTGCTGCATTTGGCCCACCGTCACCCCAGCCAGCAGGCGCACGCGCTGGCGCAGGCTTTCTTTGTAGTCTGCAATTTCTCCGCGCATGGCGGCCTCGGTAATGGCGGCCACTTCGGCTTTGCGCCCGGCGGCATCCGCAATTTCGTCCACGCATTCGATGTTGATCAGCGTGGAGTCCATATCAAAGGCAATGAGCTTGAAGTCGGCCAGGCGCAAGGGCGGTGTGAAGCCTTGGAGAACGAGGCCGGGGGCGATTTCGGTAGCGTGTGTCATACAGTTTTTTTGGGGTATGCGCCGGGAAGGTGAGGCGGTTTATCGTTTGCGAGCGCGCGTTCAGGGACGGGGAGGGGGCGGCGCCTCAAACCAGTTCTCCACCCGTAAGCCCGGCACACGGGCGAAGGCCGCATCGGCGCTCACCAGGGTGGCGTCCAGCGCAAGGGCGTGGGCGGCGATCAGGGTGTCGTTGGCTCCGATGGGGGTGCCAGCTTGCTCAAGAAAGGCGCGCAGTTGTGCGTAGTGGGCGCAAACACTGGGGTCTAAGGCGAGGGCGGGCAGGTGTTCCATCTGGAGGGCGTAGGCCTTTTGAAGGCGTGGTGACGGGTGCCTTGCCAGGCCAAACAGGAGTTCACATTGCACAACGACGCTGGTGACGACGGTGCAGTCTGGCTCGCTGTACAGCCGGGCGCGGTAGCGCTTGAGGTTTTCGCTTTCCACTTCCTTCATAAGGCGGCTGATAATGTTGGTATCGAGCAAGTAGGTGACCGGCATCTTCAGTCTTCCCCGAAGTCGATGTCGTCGAGTGGGAGCAAGCCCTCATCGCCAATATCCGGAAATTCGTCGTCACACGGCCCCAGCTTGGCAATTTCCTCCAAGGCCAAGAGCAGCGCAGCGGCAGAGCCTTTTTTGGGTCTGTCTGGCACCAGCTCCAATATGAGGCGATTGCCTTCCCGGCGCATGATGGCATCGGTGCCCGGCAACTCAAACTCTTTGGGGATGCGCACCGCCTGATTCGCGCCATTGCGAAACAAACGAACGCGTCGCGAGGCCTCGGCGCTTAGGGCTTCGGACCTCAGCGGTAAATATTCCGGCGATTTTTCGGCAGCGATGAGGGCGGTAGTAGACATGGCTCACCTCCAAAATTGAAAGAAATCACTCTAGCATAGGCCTAGGCCTATGTCACGCAGTGATTGTCTCGGCCACCGGCTGCCCCAGGCTGCGCAAGATGTCGCGCACCATCTGCGTGCGGTCTTTCACTTCGGGCAGTTCGCGCTCAACGCGCAGCTTCTCGTTGCCCACCAGCTTGATGTGCTTGTTCTTCTGGATCAGGCCGATGATCTTCATGGGGTCAATCGGCGCGTTTTTCTTGAAGGTAATGCTGATCACGCCGGGCGCTGCGTCCACTTTCACCACGCCATAGGGCTTGGCGATCACGCGCAGGCGGTGCACGTCCACCAAGGTTTGCGCCTGGGGCGGCAGTTTGCCGAAACGGTCCACAATCTCTTCGAGCAGGGTGTCGATCTGCTCGGTGGTTTTGGCGGTGGCAAACTTTTTGTAAAACGACAGGCGCAAATGCACATCGCCGCAAAAGTCGTCGGGCAAGAGCGCCGGGGCGTGCAGGTTGATCTCGGTGGTCACGTTCAGCGGGCTGAGCAAATCGGGCTCAATACCGGCTTTGAGGCACCGCACCGCCTCGGACAGCATTTCGTTGTAGAGCTGAAAGCCCACTTCAAGCATATTGCCGCTCTGGTTTTCGCCCAGCACCTCGCCCGCGCCGCGAATCTCCAGGTCGTGCATGGCCAGATAAAAGCCGCTGCCCAGTTCTTCCATTTGCTGGATGGCGTCCAGGCGCTGCTGGGCTTGCTTGGTCAGTCCTTCCAGGTCGGGCACCATCAAATAGGCATAGGCCTGGTGGTGGCTGCGCCCCACGCGCCCGCGCAACTGGTGCAACTGGGCCAGGCCAAACTTGTCGGCGCGGCTCATCACAATGGTGTTGGCGCTGGGCACGTCGATGCCGGTCTCGATGATGGTGGAGCACAAGAGCAGGTTGTAGCGCTGGGCAATAAAGTCGCGCATCACGCTCTCCAGCTGCCGCTCGGGCATTTGGCCGTGGGCCACGGCAATGCGCGCCTCGGGCAGCAGCTCTTCGAGCTTGGCGCGGCGGTTCTCAATCGTGTCCACCTCGTTGTGCAAAAAGTAGACCTGGCCGCCGCGCTTGAGCTCGCGCAGCACCGCCTCGCGGATCACGCCATTGCCCTCGGTACGCACAAAGGTTTTGATCGCCAGACGGCGCTGCGGCGCAGTGGCAATCACGCTGAGGTCACGCAGGCCTTCTAGCGCCATGCCCAGAGTGCGGGGGATGGGCGTGGCGGTCAGCGTCAGCACGTCCACCTCGGCGCGCAAGGCCTTCATGGCCTCTTTGTGGCGCACGCCAAAACGGTGTTCCTCGTCAATGATCAAGAGGCCCAGGTTTTTGAAATGCGTGTCTTGGCTCAGCAGCTTGTGCGTGCCGACCACGATGTCGATGGTGCCATCGGCCACGCCCTTGAGCGCAGCGGTGATCTCGTTCCCGCTGCGAAAGCGGCTCATCTCCGCCACCTTGACCGGCCATTTGCCAAAGCGGTCTATCAGCGTTTGGTAGTGCTGCTCGGCCAGCAGCGTAGTGGGCGCCAGCAACGCCACTTGTTTGCCGCCGGTAATGGCGATAAAGGCGGCGCGCAAGGCGACTTCGGTTTTTCCAAAGCCCACGTCGCCGCAGACCAGCCGGTCCATGGGGCGCGGGCTGATCATGTCCTGGATGACGGCGTGAATGGCAGCTTTTTGGTCCGGCGTTTCTTCAAAGCCAAAGTCGTTGGCAAAGGTTTCGTAGTCGGTGGGCGAGTAGCGGAAGGCGTGGCCCTCGCGCGCGGCGCGGCGGGCGTAAATGTTGAGCAGCTCGGCGGCCGCGTCGCGCACTTGTTCGGCGGCGCGGCGCTTGGCTTTTTCCCACTGGCCCGAGCCCAGGCGGTGCAAGGGCGCCTCGTCGGCGCTCACGCCGGTGTAGCGGCTGATCAGCTGCAACTGGCTGACCGGCACATACAAAATGGCTTTGTCGGCGTATTCCAGATGCAAAAATTCTTGCAGTTCGGGCTTGCCCTGGGCGTTTTTGTTGCCCATGTCCAAGTGCACCAGGCCGGTGTAGCGACCAATGCCGTGGCTGGAGTGCACCACCGGGTCGCCCACTTTGAGTTCACTCAAGTCCTTGATCAGCGCCTCCACATCGCTCACCTGTTCCTGCTTTTTGCGTCTGCGCGTGGTGGGGCCTGCGGCAAACAGCTCGGTCTCGGTCACCAAATCCACGCCATGCGCCAGCCAGCGAAAGCCTACGTTGAGCGCGGCAGTGGTAATTCCCAGCGGCTCGGTGCTGGTCAAGAACTCGGCCAGGCTGTCAAACGCCGGTGGGCGCAGGTGGCTGGCGTGCAAAAAGTCGAGCAAGCTGGTTTGGCGCCCTTGGCTCTCGGCCAGCACCAGCACGCGGTGCGCGGTGTTGGCCATGTGGCCTTTGAGCTGTAACAGCGGGTCTTCCACCCCGCGCACCGCAGCCACCGGGGGCATGGCGTCAAATTCGGCGTAGGGGCTGAGCGCGCCCGGTTCGGCCGCCAGCGGGCGAATGGCCAGTTGCGCGTAGTCGCGCGCGGCGGCATAAAACTGCTCTATGCCCAAAAACAAGGCCTCGGGCGGCAGCACCGGGCGCTCCGGGTCGCCGTGCACCAGGCGGTAGCGGTCTTTGGTGTCTTGCCAAAAGCGCTGGAAGGAGGGCTCAAGGTCGCCGTGCAGCACCACGGTGGCTTGCGTGCCCAGGTAGTCAAACACCGTGGCGGTGCTGTCAAAAAACAGCGGCAAGTAGTACTCAATGCCGGCCGTGGCCACACCCGCGCCCATGTCTTTGTAAATGCGGCTTTTGGTTGGGTCGCCTTCCAACAGCTCGCGCCAGCGGCTGCGAAACTTGGCGCGCGCCGCCTCGTCCATCGGAAACTCGCGCCCTGGCAGCAAGCGCACCTCGGGCACCGGGTACAGGCTGCGCTGGCTGTCGGGATCGAATGTGCGGATGCTGTCAATCTCGTTGTCAAACAAATCCACCCGAAAAGGCACGAGCGAGCCCATAGGAAACAAATCAATCAGCCCGCCGCGCACCGCGTATTCGCCGGGGCTGACCACTTGCGTGACGTGGCTGTAGCCCGCCAGCGTGAGCTGGGCCTTTAGTTTGGCCTCGTCGAGCTTTTGCTTGACGGTGAACTCAAAGGTGTAGCCGGCCAAAAACGCCGGGGGTGCCAGCCGGTACAGCGCGGTGGTAGCCGGCATGAGCACCACGTCGGCGCCTTGTTCGTGGTCGCGCTGGCTGATGCGCCACAGCGTGGCCAGGCGTTCGCTGATCAGGTCTTGGTGCGGCGAAAACGTGTCGTAGGGCAGGGTTTCCCAGTCCGGGAACACGGTGCAACGCAACTCGGGCGCAAAAAACACCATCTCGTCCATCAGGCGCTGGGCGTCCGCCGCGTCGGCGGTGATGATGGCCGTCCTGCGGCCTGCGGATTTGTCGCGCTGGGCCAGCTGGGCCAGCAGCACCGCGTCGGCAGAGCCTACCGGGCGCGGCAGGGTGAAACGTTTACCAGGGGCCAGGACGGGGAGGTTCGAAGTCAGTGTCGCGGGAAGGATCATGGAGGGCTACAAATACAAAAACCCCCGTCTGCCCCAGGTGGGGGTGTGCGGAGGTGGAAAACCAAAGGCGTAGCTGATTTTAGAATGGCCGCTCAATGACGGCGCCCGCCTGCCCGTGCGCCCTTCGGTTCTCCATGCCAATGCCCCCTTCCGCGCCCGCCCTCTCGCAACCCTCCACCGCCGCTGGTCCCGCGCGCTATTACGCCTTGGTGCCCTGCGCGGGCTCCGGCAGCCGTGCGGGCACAAACCAGCCCAAGCAATACCAAGCGATAGCCGGGCAGCCCATGGTGATGCACACCATGTGGGCCCTTGCTGGGGTGGCGCGCCTGACTGCGGGCCTGGTGGTGCTGTCGCCCGGGGACGACTTTGTTTGGCCCGAGGCAGAGGCCTGGCCCGAGCGGTTCGCGCGAAAGCATTGCGGCGGTGCCAGCCGCGCGCACAGCGTCTTCAACGGGCTGCAGGCTTTGCGTGAATCGGGTGCACGCGACTCGGATTGGGTACTGGTGCACGACGCCGCACGCTGCTTGGTGACGCCCGCGTTGGTCAACACGCTAATTGACGCCTGCATAAACGACCCGGTGGGCGGCCTGCTGGCGCTGCCCTTGCCCGACACACTCAAGCGCGCAGCCGCTGGCCGCGTAGCCGCCACGGTGCCGCGCGAGGACAAATGGCTGGCGCAGACGCCGCAAATGTTCCGCCTGGGCGCCCTGCAACACGCGCTCGCGGCCCAAGCGGCCACAGGCTTTTCCGGTGTGACGGACGAGGCCAGCGCGCTGGAGATGGCGGGCCAGCAGCCGCTGCTGGTGTCGGGCAGCGCGCACAATTTCAAGGTCACCTACCCGGCAGACTTTGCGCTGGCGCAGGCGGTGCTGGTTAGCCGCATTGCAAGGGAGCAAACACCATGACCACGATCCGCATCGGCGAGGGCTGGGATATTCACGCTTTGGTCGAGGGCCGCAAACTCATGTTGGGCGGAGTGGAAATTCCCCACACCATGGGGCTGCTGGGCCATTCGGACGCCGACGCCCTGCTGCACGCGATCACCGACGCCCTGTTGGGCGCCGCCGCCATGGGTGACATCGGCACGCATTTTCCCGACACCGACGCCGCTTTCAAGGGCGCCGACTCCGCCCTGTTGCTGCAAGAGGCGGCGCGCCGGGTGCGTGCCCAAGGATTTGAGATTGGCAACGTGGACAGCACCGTGATCGCCCAGGCCCCCAAGTTGGCGCCGTACATCGGCGCCATGCGCGAAAGCATCGCCAGGGCACTGTCGGTGGGTGTGGACCAGGTCAATGTGAAAGCCAAAACCGCCGAAAAAATGGGGCCGGTCGGCGAAGGCCGCGCCATGGAAGCGCGCGCGGTGGTGTTGCTGTCACGGGCCACCTGAATCTCGAAGCGCCAGACGCGCAAGCCGCCAAGGCATCTGAACAAAGCAAAAAGCCCGTCACAAGGACGGGCTTTTTGCTTTTAAAAACATGGAGCGGGAAAAGAGGCTCGAACTCTCGACCTATACCTTGGCAAGGTATCGCTCTACCAACTGAGCTATTCCCGCGTGGTGACCACTTGCGTAGTCATCAAGAAACACATTGGTGCGTGCTTCTCAATTTGGTGGCCTGGGGCGGAATCGAACCACCGACACAAGGATTTTCAATCCTCTGCTCTACCGACTGAGCTACCGGGCCTGAGCCATGAATTGTAGCAGCTAGCGCAGGGGCGTTTCGCCGTTCTTGGCCTCTGCAGCACGGGCTTGTGGCGCTCGCTGGCGTGGTGGGGGCATCGCGCTTGCTCAAATTCCGGCGTGCATACGCAGGTGGGCAAATGCACTCGCCCAGTCGCCCCGCGAGGTTTGGCGGCACAGATGAACGCTGGGGTACCACGGCGTGTCTTCGCGTTGCAGCAGCCACCGCCAGTCTGGAACGAATGGCAGCAGCAGCCAGGTGGGTTTGCCCAAGGCACCGCTCAGGTGCGCTGGGCTGGTGTCGACGCTGATCACCAGGTCCATGTTCTCAATAAGTGCCGCAGTGTCGGCAAAGGTTTTGAGTTCAGACTCAAACCAGCTTAGTTCCGGGTGGCCCTCTAACGCGGCGCGGTCTTGTTGCGGCAGGTTCGTTTGCAAGACGTAGTAGTCGCAGTTGCCGGGCAAATGGTCAATGAAGTCAGTGAGGCGAATGGAGCGGCTGCGGTCGTTTTTGTGCTTGGGGTTGCCGCTCCAGGCAATGCCAACCCGCTGTTTTGTTTTCGGCCCTAGCCGCTGTGCCCAGCGTTGAACATGAGCCGGATTCGCCCGAAGGTAACTTGGTGCCCGTGGAATGGTTTTGACTGTGGTTCCGAAGGCCAAAGGCAGGCTCGGCAGGGGGCAGTGGAAGTCAAATTCGGGAATCGGGTCCGACTTGGTCAATACCCGATCTACTCCTTCAACATGGGCCAGCAGCTCCAATAGTTCGGGTTCCACCACCATCAGCACGCGAGCTCCCTGCTGGTTTGCTAATGCCGCGTAGCGGCAGAATTGAATGGTGTCGCCAAAGCCTTGCTCGCTGTGTAGAAGAAGGGTTTTTCCCGCAATGGGCGGTTGTCCAAGCCAAAGTCGCGGGTCCGCCGCTTTGGCAA
>JARXAU010000237.1 GCA_029865675.1 Rhodoferax sp. | reverse complement strand
GCTCAAGAGCTTCTTCAAAGCGCTCGTAGGTTTGGAAAATTTCGCCGTGGATGTAGTTGTAGCCCACGTTAATGCCCATGGCAAAAGCGGCAATCGCCATGCCCTCGATCACCGCATGCGGGTTGAACTGCATGATGTCGCGGTCTTTGCAGGTGCCCGGCTCGCCTTCGTCCGAATTGCAAACCAGATATTTTTGGCCGGGGAACTGGCGTGGCATGAAGCTCCACTTCAGCCCGGTCGGGAAACCGGCGCCACCGCGCCCACGCAAACCCGACTCCTTGACCGTGGCAATCACCTGATCCTGCGTCAGACCCTCGCCGCCGTCTTGGCCCAGGATTTTGCGCAAGGCAGCGTAGCCGCCACGCGCAACGTAGTCCTCTAAGCCCCAATTGGCGCCATTGAGGTCCGCCATGATTTGCGGCGCAATGTGGCGACCATGAAAAGACGACTCCAGGCCCGTAGCCTGGAATTGAGACAGCAGTTGGTGAACGTTCACAGTGCGCCCTCCGCTGACCGAAGGCCTTCAATTAACTGGTCCAATTTGTCATTGCTCATAAAGCTGCACATGGTGCGGTCGTTGACCAGCAGCACCGGCGCGTCGGCGCAAGCGCCTTGGCATTCGCTGGGCTGCAAGGTGATCAGGCCGTCAGGCGTGGTTTGCCCGGCGTGAATGCCCAGCGTGTGTTCCAGATGCGCCATTGCCTTGGCTCCGCCGCGCAATTGGCAGGGCAAATTGGTGCAGACGTTGAGCTTGTACTTGCCCAGCGGCTTTTGGTTGTACATGTTGTAAAAGGTAGTGACCTCGTGCACCGCCATGGGCGCCATGCCCAGATGCGAGGCTACCGCCTGCTCGCTCTCGGGGCTGACCCAACCCAGCTCCTGCTGCACGATGGCCAAACAGGCCATCACCGCGGACTGCTTTTGGTCCGCAGGAAACTTGGCAACTTCGCGGTCGAAACGCGCTTTGGTGGCGTCCGAGATCATCGGTCAATCTCTCCAAAAACAATGTCCATGGTGCCAATGATGGACACCGCGTCGGCAATCATGTGGCCCTTGGCCATCTCATTGAGACCGGCCAAATGCGCAAAGCCCGGCGGACGAATCTTCAGGCGGTAGGGCTTGTTGGCGCCGTCGCTGACAATGTAAATGCCAAACTCCCCTTTGGGATGTTCCACCGCCGCATAGGCCTCGCCCTCGGGCACGTGAAAGCCTTCGGTAAACAGCTTGAAGTGGTGGATCAGGCCTTCCATATTGTTTTTCATTTCCTCGCGCGAAGGCGCCGCCACTTTGTGGTTGTCGGTAATGACCGGGCCGGGGTTGGCTTGCAACCATTGCACGCACTGCGCAATGATGTGGTTGGACTGCTTCATCTCTTCCATGCGCACCAGGTAGCGGTCGTACACATCGCCGGTTTTGCCCACAGGAATGTCGAAGTCCAACTGCGAATACACGTCATAGGGCTGCTTTTTGCGCAAGTCCCAGGCGATACCTGAGCCGCGCAGCATCGGACCGGTAAAGCCCATGTTAAGCGCGCGCTCTGGGCTGACGATGCCGATGTTCACCGTGCGCTGCTTCCAGATGCGGTTGTCGGTCAGCAGCGTGTGGTATTCCTCCAAGCACTTCGGAAAACGTTGGGTGAAATCAGCAATAAAGTCGAGCAGTGAGCCTTGGCGGTTCTTGTTGAGCTCGGCCACGCCCTTGGCGTTGCGCACGCGACTGGCCTTGAACTGGGGCATGGTGTCCGGCAAATCGCGGTACACGCCGCCCGGCCGGAAGTAGGCCGCGTGCATGCGCGCGCCGCTGGCGGCCTCGTACATGTCAAACAAAGCCTCACGCTCGCGAAACGTGTAGATCAGGATGGTGGAGCTGCCGCAGTCATTACCGTGCGAACCCAGCCACATCAGGTGGTTGAGCAAGCGCGTGATCTCCGCATACATGACACGGATGTATTGGGCCCGGATCGGCACCTCAATGCCCAGAAGCTTCTCGATAGCCAGGCAATACGCGTGCTCGTTGCACATCATGGACACGTAATCAAGCCGGTCCATGTAGGGCAAGGCCTGCATATAGGTCTTGGTTTCCGCCAGCTTTTCGGTGGCGCGGTGCAGCAGGCCAATGTGCGGGTCGGCGCGCTGGATCACTTCGCCATCAAGCTCCAGCACCAGACGCAGCACGCCGTGCGCCGCCGGGTGCTGCGGTCCAAAGTTCAGGGTGTAATTCTTGATTTCAGCCATGCAAACTGTGCCTAATGCAGGCCTCCGTATTTGTCTTCCCGGATGATGCGCGGGGTAATTTCGCGGGTCTCTATCGTCACCGGCTGATAGACCACGCGCGCCTGCTCGGCGTCGTAGCGCATTTCCACATGGCCGGTGGTCGGAAAATCCTTGCGAAACGGGTGGCCGATAAAGCCGTAGTCAGTCAAGATGCGGCGCAGGTCGTCGTGGCCTTCAAACACCACACCAAAGAGGTCGAAGGCCTCGCGCTCGAACCAGTTCGCCGCGTTCCAGATGTCATTGATCGAATCCACCATGGGCATGTCATCGTCTGGCGCAAACACCTTGAGCCGCACGCGCTGGTTCAGGCTCACAGATAGCAAATGCACCACCACGCAGTAGCGCGGCCCCTGCGCCACGGCGTTGCCGTACTCGGAATAGTCCACGGCGCACAAGTCGATCATTTGCTCGAATTGGCAACCCGGCGCGTCGCGCAACACAAGCGCAGCTGCGTGGTAGTCGGCAGCAGACACCTGTACTGTCACCTCGCCCAGATGGACGAAGGTACTTTTCAACTTGTCCCCCAGCGCGCCTGATATGGCGGCCTGCGTGTCCTCAGGACGAACAGAAAACTCGGTCATGGATAGTCAGGCCCGTGCAATGGTTTCGGTGCGGCGGATTTTTTGCTGCAGCTGCAAAATGCCGTAAATCAGCGCTTCGGCGGTCGGCGGGCAACCGGGAACGTACACATCTACCGGAACAATGCGGTCACAGCCCCGCACCACGGAATAGCTGTAGTGGTAGTAACCACCGCCATTGGCGCAGGAGCCCATGCTGATCACCCAGCGCGGCTCGGACATCTGGTCGTAAACCTTGCGCAATGCGGGCGCCATTTTGTTGCACAGGGTGCCCGCCACAATCATCAGGTCTGACTGGCGGGGGCTGGCGCGAAACACCTCGGAGCCAAAGCGGCTGATGTCATAACGCGCGGCGGCGGCGTGCATCATTTCCACGGCGCAGCAGGCCAGGCCAAAAGTCATGGGCCAGATGGAACCAGTCTTGGCCCAGTTCGACACCGAGTCGTAACTCGTGGTGACAAAACCTTCGTTGAGGACGCCTTCAATCATTCATCTACTCCCAATCCAAGGCACCTTTTTTCCACTCGTAGGCGAAACCCACGACCAGAATGGCCAGAAAAACCATTACCGACCAAAAGCCCGTAGGGCCGATCTCCTTCAGCGAAACCGCCCAGGGAAACAAAAACGCAATTTCCAGGTCGAACAAAATGAACAGGATGGCCACCAGGTAGTAGCGCACATCGAACTTCATGCGGGCGTCTTCAAACGCCTCGAAGCCGCATTCGTAGGGGGAATTTTTCGCGGCATCAGGGCGATTGGGCCCCAAGAAATAACCCAAGACCTGCGGGATGATGCCGACTGCGACGCCGACCAGAATGAACAACAAGACGGGAAGGTATTGGTCAAGATGCATGACTAAATTCTGCTCACCACTGTTGGCGCGGTCTCGGCGAAGCCAGAGAAGCGCATTTTTGTATTATTAAATTTGGTGCCGTCGGCGAGACTCGAACTCGCAAAGCTTTCGCCACTACCACCTCAAGATAGCGTGTCTACCAATTTCACCACGACGGCGTTTGACCCGTATCGATGCAACTGCCTGTCGCACCTCTGCAGGATCCCAACGTTCGTAGGAGTTTACCCTCATTTGGCTGAGGGTCTGGCTCAAGCAGGGCATTCAGACCGACACGAAAGTCGGCGCGCTGTGAGCCGCGTCGCCGTTGATAATGGCACTTCGAGAATCAAGCAACATTCAATCCACTACAGGTAATTGACCTCCCAATGACCATTCTTGTTACCGGCGGTGCCGGCTTTATAGGCAGCAACTTTGTACTGGACTGGCTAGCGATCACCGATGAAACAGTGGTTAACCTCGACAAGCTGACCTACGCTGGCAATGTTCACAACTTGGCTGCTCTGGCAAATGATCCACGCCATGTATTGATGCAAGGTGACATTGGCGACTCTGAACTGGTGAGCGCGCTCCTAGCAAAACACCAACCACGTGCTGTGCTGAACTTCGCCGCAGAAAGCCATGTGGACCGTTCAATTCTTGGCCCCGGTACCTTTGTTCAGACCAATATTGTGGGAACCTTCCAACTCATTGAGCAGGCGCGCGCATACTGGGTGAGGCAGGACACCGCTGCCCGGGCGGCTTTCCGCTTTTTGCATGTTTCCACCGACGAGGTGTATGGCTCCTTGGCCGGCAACGATCCAGCCTTCACCGAGACCCACCGCTACGAGCCCAACAGCCCCTACAGCGCAAGCAAAGCGGCAAGTGACCATTTGGTCCGTGCTTACCACCACACCTACGGTTTGCCCGTGCTCACTACCAATTGCTCCAACAACTACGGACCACTGCACTTTCCGGAAAAGCTGATTCCCCTGATGATTGTCAACGCCCAGGCAGGCAAACCCCTGCCGGTCTACGGAGACGGCCAGCAAATCCGCGATTGGCTTTACGTCAAGGACCATTGCAGCGCGATCCGTACAGTGCTCCAAGGTGGACGCTTGGGCGAGACTTACAACATTGGTGGTTGGAACGAAAAGCCCAATTTGGACATTGTGCACACCGTATGCGATCTGTTGGATGAACTCAAGCCCCGCGCTGACCGGCAGACCTACCGCAACCAAATCGCTTATGTCACTGATCGGCCTGGTCACGACCGCCGCTACGCCATAGACGCACGCAAAATTGAGCGAGAGTTGGGCTGGAAACCGGCTGAAACGTTTGAAAGCGGCATCCGAAAAACGGTGCAGTGGTATCTCGACAACCCGCAATGGGTAGAGCAGGTGCAAAGCGGCTCCTACCGCGAGTGGGTAGCCACCCAATACGCCCAAGTCTGAAAGTTGTGACGGTGAACATACTACTTTTGGGCTGCAACGGCCAAATTGGCTGGGAACTGCAGCGCAGCCTGGCTGTATTGGGCAACGTAGTGGCTTTGGGCTCAAACCCTGCGCGGGGCGATGGCGGGCTTTGCGGTGACCTCAGCAACTTGGAAGCTTTGGCCTTGACCGTGCGCAAAGTGGCACCCTACATCATCGTGAATGCGGGCGCTTATACCGCCGTGGACCGCGCCGAGAGCGAGCCAGAGCGAGCGCACGCCATAAACACCGCAGCGCCCGCAGTTTTGGCGGCGGAAGCTGCACGCCTCGGCGCATGGCTGGTGCACTACTCCACTGACTATGTATTTAACGGCAGCGGAGACCAAGCGTGGCGCGAACAAGACGTATGCGCGCCGCTCAGCGTCTACGGTCGTACCAAGCGGGCGGGCGAATTGGCCGTGGCCGAGTGCCCACACCACCTAACCTTTCGCACCAGTTGGGTTTACGCGGCGCGCGGTGGAAATTTCGCAAAAACCATGCTGCGCCTGGCGGCAGAACGCGAGACGCTGACTGTGATCGACGATCAGATTGGCGCGCCGACCTCGGCAGAGCTGCTGGCCGACGTGACTGCACATGCACTG
>JARXAU010000173.1 GCA_029865675.1 Rhodoferax sp. | reverse complement strand
GGGAAATTACGCATTGATTTTTCCCTTGCATGCTTTGCCAGATTCTTGGCCGCAGGCAAGCCATTCATGTCTGTTGGCCCGATTTTGGTTGCTATCAATGCCAGGTCGGCAACTAGAAGCGTGGCCCATGTGCTTGGGTTTTCTACACTCGGTGGGCAATCTACTACGATGATTTCGTATTTGTAGATGAGTTTTTCTAGCTCGCTTGCGACATTCGATCCGTATCGAAAACCAGGCCAAATCGTTGCCTTGAAATTTTCGCCTCCCGACTTTGCGAGCCAGCTTGCGCTAGTTTGTGTCGGGTCCAGGTCAGCAACTAGCACGTCGTAGCCACGCAGTCCGAGCGTTCCAGCCAGATTGCACGTGGTTGTGGTCTTTCCTGATCCCCCTTTGTCGTTATAGACCACGATGATTTTGGCGGTGGCCGGTTGGCGGATTGGTGTCGATGCCTGATCGACGCTGCTAGTTCTTTCAGTCGGTTTAGTCATACGTTTCTCTCCCTAAAATAAGAAAAAATCAGTTATTGATTGTATAGGTTTTACGAAGAGAATCCAAAGAGTAGTCCTGTCATTGTTGTTTTTAATTTGTGTATTAATCGCCTTCTGGCGCAAGCTAAATGGCGCACCGATGTTCGCCGGGGAACATTTGCGAGGGGAAAAAGCCTCCGAGCCGCGCCAATAGTCCTTTACCGCTCAGCCGCACTTATCAGACTAATGTTCACCGGTGAACATTGCAGTGATGATGCTTCGTTAGGAATAAGTGTGGATCTCGGTCCATAGTTTTGATTTGACCGTAGTGGGTCGAGTTGAAGATGTGATCTGCGTGGACGTCTATTTCCTGGATCCGGAAAATGTATGTCCAAGCCGCTGATCAACACTAGAACAGCAATCAACTGTTTCGGGCTTTTTTAGGCGCACTTTGTTATCTCATACGTCCCTGAGCCAGCTTTGTTCAAAAAGGAGCAAGGATACTTCTCGTATGTGTTGTTAGGTGTGCACGCACCATCTTTCGTGCGCCTGGCGTTTTCTATTCAAATTATGAAGTTGGATTCTTGAGCCGGCTATGTTCTCCGGGGAACATGGGTCCAAATTCTGCACGCCATAGTGTATGGAGCGAGCAGGGCTTGCTCTACTTTCCATACTCATGGCGTATCAAGCCGCGGAAAAGGTTTTCTTTTGTTGTCACCGCCGCCAAAGCTTGGCACTCATTGCTGAGGAACAATTGGTTGGTCGAAGGTGTTGATCTCGGACCGCTCTCGCTCAATGTAGTTTCCATTACTGCGGTTCAAGTGTTGTCCATACTCTGACCAAAGTCTCTGTGAGTGCTGTTTCCGCTTCGCATGCATGCAGTTATTGATTGAAAAGCGTTTTGCAGTTCTGTCTGGGTCGGAATCGTTTCCGCGCCTGTCAGGCCGCGCGTCTGGCGAGCTATGCGTAAGGTCTAGCGCCACGTTGCCCACAGCCAATTGAATTTCACCCGCAATGTTCCCCGGTGAACATTGCTGTGAATATCGAGAAGTTTCCGCTTCGCAGGTATGCATTTTTTATCGAGAAGAAGTCGGTGGTGCAAGTGTGCGTCAGAATCTTTGCAGCGTCAGATAGGCAGTGCCCTTCTGAAAAGCTGTTCGAGAAGTCTAGCGCCACGTCCATTGATGCCAGTTGCATCGCCTGACGAATGTTCCCCGGTGAACATTGATGTGAAAGTTAGAAAGGAGAGAGCCGTAGCGTTTTGAAGGAAATGTTTTCCAATTGAATTACCACATAGCCCAGGTATGCCGGTTCTTGAGGCTGATGCAAGTGGCTGCACTGCGCAGATGTACGGCCTTATTGCCAGTCGAAGTTCCCCGGAGAACATCAGTTTGCAGGTGGATCAGTCGCGCCGATCGATGTGTGCATCTTTCGAAGTTCTTTGATCATCCGGCTGCGTTCTTGAGTCAAGTAAATAGACGTCGTAGTAAGACTGGCATGCCCCATAGCCTGTGAAATGATTTCGATCGGAACACCACTGACAGCAGCTTCCCTGCCAAAACTGTGGCGTAGCCAATGGGTCGACGCTGATTGCAAATGCGCTGGTTCAAGTCCTGCACTCAAGGCGGCGAGGCTACACCGTTGGAAGAATCTCTTAAGTGTCCGGTAGATTCCTGATGAGCTCAGGCGAGCCGGAAGAGGTCCAAGATCAGGCAGTTCAAGGATAGGCTTGCCGAGGCCATCACCCCATTGGGCGACTGACATGTTGAGGGCGTAAATCAAGGGAGCGCCACGCGTCTCGGTGGACTCTGTCGGGGAGCCGCCAAGGTAAGAATCGGAGCGTTCAACAGTATCAGACGCATTCGCTTTCGTCTGTGCTGAAAGAAGTAAAAAATGCGCTGCGATAGCGTCGGCTGCATGGGCGTCGATGCGAGCAGGCAGGTTGGATGGAATCGGAACTGCTCTGCGTTTGCGCCGTTTGCCAACAACATCCAAAATCCAAGCCTGGTTTTTCTCACCGTCGACGTTGACCAATTTCAAGTCATTGCGCTCGGCGTTTGCCAACTCGTCTAATCGTAGCCCGGTGCTTACCAGCAGGTCCAGCAGCAGGCGAAGGCGGCGGCTTTCTGCGGTGTCGGGCATTCTCTGGGCCTGGTCCGTTATGAATCGCCATTCGGCTTGACTTAAGGATCTATCAAGGTCTACCTTGGACGATGGTAGATTGAAACCTTTTATAACTGTTTGGAACGGATTGGCGACCACATAGTTTGCGTTACGCAGACCCTCAAACATCGCCTGTAAAATAACCAGAGCTTGCTTTTGCGAGGACGGCTCTGGCTGGCCTCTGAACGGGCGCCACATGGCATCGTCCCGGCGAACCGGCATCGGGTGAATCCAGTCTTGCGGTACCTGCATCAAAAATGCTCTGTATTGCAGGCAATCCGGTGCCGTGGCTGAGGACAATGATTTGCGTAGTACATGGCTGCAGAAGAGTAAAAAACGTTCGGCTTCTTTTCGATAGGAGCGCACCGTGGCGGCTCGCTCTTGGTGTTGCGCCAGCCAGGCATTGATCGCCTCTAAATCGGTGTTGGCGTCCAAAGTGTTGGGCTGCTGGCTACGAAAAACTCCACGACGCCCATCCAAGTCGAAGGGCAGAACCAGACGTTCAAGGGGCACCATCCCAAACACGGGGGGCAACACTAAATGGGTACCAGCACCTAGCAGGTTGCGTCGTTCGATTGCCTGGTACTGTTGAGGCAGGACGACCGCAGAACTTAAAGCAATGTCCCAAGTCGCTGACTGCTGCGACAGCCAGGCAAGTATTTGCTGGGCTTTTTTCTGGCCAATGCCGCGAGCATGGGCATACCACCGGTGTCCACGAACATTGACGTAATGCACAAGGTCTTGAAGCGAAAGTAAGCCGAGCGACGCTAGCCTCGCGCTTACTCCCGGAGCAAACCACAGTCCCAACTGGTCGGCAGGGGAGGGCAGGGCGGCCAAATGTGACTCCAAGCGATTTAACGCCGAAATGCGGCGTTTTACACTGTCACCTAGGCCTGCACCTTCCGGAGAATTTATCGCTGCATTTTGGTGCCTTTCGTGAGGTCGATTTTCAGCGGAAAAACTGCTAAAAATGCCGTGGACGAGGTCAGAAGCGGTGTCGGGCGGCTCTCCACCGTCTTGGGGTTGGTCCAGGCCAAACGCACCTTGGTACTCGGCAATCAGTTCAGCTTCGCTAAAAAAGTCGAGGTCGATGCTTTCCTGCAAAACCCATTCATCAAGTGTTGGGATCTGAACGGCAGGGGAGGGCGCGGGCGTGGTCTGGATGGTTGACTCTTTGAGTAAGGGTCGAAGCAACTGCAGTAACGGGGTAATCTTTTGCTCATCCGGCAATGCAGCATTGATGTGGTCTCCCGAATTGAGGACCTCGCTGAGCAAATGGTCAAAGCGCGCTTGGGCAATCCGCAAGTCCGAGAGCGGCTCGCTCCAGGCAAGATAGCGATCAAAGCTGTCCCGCAGGTCCAGGCCGAGTATTACTGAACGCAAAAACGCGAAGTGATGCAGACCGAGCGCACGTTCGTCCCGCACAACCTTGGTTTTGGCCAAGGCGGGGCGACCGCGGCGTCGTGGTGGTGGGTTCGAACAAAGGGGGTCGATCAGGCTCATGGCCACTCCTGGCGGTTGGGCTGAGGACGATGAACAGCTGCTTTGTAGATCAGCTACACCGGAAAATCCCCATTTAAAACAATTAATATCACGGCATGATTATAACGATAATCATGCCGTCGTTTCAGTCTAAATAAGAGGAGGGCGGTTTTTAGGCGGTGTCGCCAGCCCAGGCTCGCTGCCAGCCAATTGCTGGCCAAGACGTTTGAGACACTGCTGAGGTCTAGGCTTGCGCGGGATGACTCAAGCCTGCAGAAATTTTTGCAAAAGTTCCGACGCTTTGCACACCATGACTGACCATGCTACATTCTGACTTGTATAGTCAGATTGTTGGAAGTGAGGTTCAAGATGCACGCATGGCAGATGCAAGAGGCCAAGGCCCGGTTGTCGGAAGTCGTCAAGTGCGCTGAGAGCGAGGGACCACAAAACATCACCCTGCACGGTCAGTCAGTGGCGGTGGTGGTCTCAAGCGCCATGTTTGAGCGATTGTCCGGGAACGAACGTTCACTGGTTGAGTTCATGCAACGCTCCCCACTATATGGCTCGGAGGACATCGACCTAGAGCGAAACGCCAGCGTGACGCGGGAGGTGGCACTTTGAGCTATTTGCTCGACACCAATGTTTTGTCTGAGCTTCGTCGCAAGACGCCAGACGCATCGGTGCTTGAGTGGTTTGCGCGCAGGCCGCCTTCCACCCTGTATTTAAGTGTGCTGACATTGGGTGAATTGCGCAAAGGAATTGAAAGTGTAACCGACACCAAGCGGCGCCTGGCGCTCAACGATTGGCTGGAATCCGATTTGCCCGCATTTTTTGTTGGACGCATCCTGCCGGTTGACGCCCAGGTTGCTGAGCGTTGGGGTCGATTGGTAGCAGCCGCCGGTCGTCCCCTACCCGCGATTGATAGTCTTTTGGGAGCAACCGCGGCGCAGCATGGCTTGAGCATGGTGACTCGCAATGGAAAAGATTTTTCAGACATGGGCTTGGACGTGATCAACCCATGGGCACCGTAAAGGCAGGGCTTAAAGAAGCTGCATCCCCACCAAAAATTGGATGTGGATACGGCTGTCGAAGTGATCGTTTCGAACCCGTTTGCAGGAGAGGCCAAACGCGGCGATCTTGCGGGGGTCGACATGTACCGGTTCAAGAGTCAAAGCCAGTTGGTGCTACTGAATTGTGAGTCTGATCCCAAGACTAGCCACCTCGTGATGCCTGGCTCCTAAGAGAACTTGTATCGGCACTGAAGCACTGATGTTTTATGGACTGATTTCTAGCCCAGAACCGACGGTAGTTTCGCTGCCTTGGGGGGCGGTGATGCAGTGGGAACAGTCATCCAGGTGCGTTGTCAAGTGGGCTATATCCAGCCCGCGTGAAGTGTGAGAAAAGCTAACAAGACGCCGACCAAATTTCGTTATAGCAGACGTTGATATTCAAGTTTAGGCAAATGACTTCGGTTTTTTAGAAATTTTGCTGCAAACAAATACTGTGAGGGCTGCTGCTGGTGGCTCTGGTTGACGCCCTGAGTTCTGCAAGCCGCCGGCAGATGTCCGCATAGGCATCGGTCTTTGCCATCGACCTGCCCGGCTCCAAGCCGGTTGAAGCCATTCCCCTGTCAGGCCAGTGTTGCCCCCTCATGCTGAAGCTGGCATTTTTGAAGCACTCAACGTCCGCATAGCCTGGTCTTTATCTGACTCAGGCCCACAAACCGCCTGCCTGATTGACCTCTGTGCCCAGGCTGCCGCCAACTTGGCCAAAGCCGCCGTGTTGACGCCCTCTGGATGACCGAGCCAGCACGTGCCAGTTGACATCCGTCGACTGTCTGCACGAAGCGGCTGACAAACTGAAAACCAGCTACCCACCCCCAAGAGGGAATGCGCCGGGCGGGTGCAGGTCCCGCAACACAGAGCGTCTTGGCAAGGCGCCAAGTGAAAACAAAAGTGTTAATTAACTGAACTGTAATAATTTTAAGAAAGTATTGTAGTACTCTTCAAAACATCAATTACACTTAAAGAAATTTTCACTAAATTGACAAATATAAAATGGAAAGCCTTATGAAAGCCCAGCACAGCATCACGCAAATCGCCAGCTTAACCGGACGCTACAAGTACACGCTCAGCCGCAGGCGGCATCGCTATGTGGGCACTTGCAGCTACCGCCCCAAGGAAGCCATCGTCACTAC
>JARXAU010000164.1 GCA_029865675.1 Rhodoferax sp. | reverse complement strand
AACCAGGACAGCGCCAATGAAGTCGTTGGGACGGTAGGTAGTGATGCCTTTCAGCCCCATCTTCCATGCGTCGATGTATACCTGCTGGAAGTCCTCGAAAGCATAGTCAGCGGGCACATTGACAGTTTTGCTGATTGCACTGTCAATCAAGGGAGCGACCGCGCCCATCATTTTCAGGTGATCACCCACACTGATGTTTAGCGCCGTCACAAACGCTTCCGAGCTGGCTTCCGGGCTATTGGTAGCGCGGAACAGCCGGTAGGCGTAATCTTCCAGCTCAAACGTCTCACGCGAGCCATCGGACATCAGCTTGTTGCGCTTTTGGCGCAGGCTGAAAGTCGGCTCGATCCCTGAGCTTGCGTTGTCGCCAAAGGCCATCGAAATCGTGCCGGTGGGCGCGATGGAGAGTAAGTGCGAATTGCGAATACCGTGGGTCCGAATTTCGGACTTGATGGATTCAGGCAGACGGGACGCGAATGTGCCCTCCTCCAGATAGAAATCCGGTTTGAAAAAGGGAAAAGGCCCAAGCGTTTTCGCCAGTTCAACCGATGCCAAGTAGGCCGAATGCGTTAAGACCGTTGTCACATCCCGTGCAAAGGACACGCCCTCGCTTGAGTCGTAACGCAGGTTCAGCATCGCTAGCACGTTCGCAAGGCCTAGATAACCCAGGCCGATCCGGCGCTTGTTTGCCGCCTCGGCGGCCTGCTGCGGCAAAGGCCAGTTCGTCACATCAAGAACCCGATCGAGCATCTCCACCGCGACCGCCACGGCATGTTTCATCGCCTCGAAGTCAAACTTGCATTCCACCGTGAAAGGTCGGATCACAAATCGGGTGAGATTTATCGCTCCCAGACAACAGCAGCCATACGCCGGCAGAGGTTCTTCCCCACAGGGATTGGTGGCAGCGATCGTTTCACAGTAGCGCAGGTTGTTGTCTTCATTAATCCGGTCAATGAACAACACGCCCGGTTCGGCGCCCTCGTAGGTGTTGCGCATGATCTTGGCCCAGATCTCCCGGGCCGCGACCGTGCGGTAGATGTGGCGCTCCAATCCATCAGCCCCCACCTTTGTGCCCAGTGGTGAGCTTTGTGCCGGAGGGCTCTCGTGCAACAGATCAAACGTCCCATCATTCATGACCGCTTCCATGAATTCGTCCGTCACGGCCACAGAGATGTTGAAGTTCGCCAATGTCGCGAAGGAGCCACGCACCGCCCAGCCGAAGCTCGGGTTTGTGCTGATGAGATCAGTGAAGCCCTTTGCTTGCGTAGCGGACAAGCCCATCTTTTCGAAGTCAGGGGCACGCTTTGCGTCGATGAACGTCTCAATATCGGGGTGATCGACGCGCATCACACCCATCTGCGCCCCACGGCGTGCCCCGGCGGATTCAACCGTCTGGCACATCCGGTCAAAGACGCGCATGTAGGAAACCGGGCCGGAAGCCTTGGAATCCGTCCCTTTGACTTTTGCACCGATTGGACGAAGCGCGGAGAAGTCATATCCGACACCGCCACCACGGCGCATGGTCTCAGCCGCTTCGCGCAAAGCGTCCATGATTCCAGGCATGCCGTTTTCGACTGTGCCCGACATACTGTCCGCCACGGGTTGCACAAAACAGTTGATCATGGTCGTGATGCGTCCAGTACCCGCCGAAGAGTTGATCCGGCCGGCCGGTACGAAACCGCGGCGCTGGACCTCAAGAAAGCGGGCTTGCTGCGCACTATCCTTGCCAAGACTACGGGCCACTCGCTCCTGAATTTCCATTACGGACTTCTCGCCAGGAGCGGCGTATTTTTCAAGTAGCACGTCTTGACACAACTGCTGCAAATCAGATGCTGGCTGCAGGTGACTGTCGTTCATTTTCATAAATTGTTCCAATTACAAATAGGGGTCTCCCATGAGACCCGCCAATGCGCACCCCGAGGAGATGGGCATTGGCTGGCCCCCTTCGAGGGTTGTCTGGCGATAAAAGGCGCCAGGGAATATGGGGAGGGAACTTGCGGGTCGATTGCTCGCAAGGAGGGTGTGTAGGCTGGATATACGGGCGCACGGGCGCACCGGTCACGGAACTCCAGCTCCGTGCAATTGCTCAACGAGCAACAAACTAAAACTTCAGAATCGCGCTTGCGCTGAGCGAGGCTTGTTTATGACTGGATTTGCTGTCAGACAGCACGGAAACCAGTTCCGTTAGTAGGCCACTGGGGAAAAACGCACGCATCTCTTTCCAGTAGGCTATCAGTCTGTCAAAAATTGCAACATTGATCAAGGGCGTAGGCCCGGACGTGAGTCCGGGCCCTGCCTGATAAGTTAGTTTGTTAAACGATCCTCAGAACATTACGTCCCGCTGATCGGACTTTTGATGGTTCATGGGAGTGTCAAATTCGGATTTATGAGATCTTTCAGATTTGAACTCGGTGGCCGCCTGGGATGGAATCCCAGCACGTCCTTTCGGACTCGGCTTGTCTGCGTTGTAGGGACGTCGGCCGGTGCGAAACCACGACAGACGGTACTTCACGAACTTCTTACGTTCCCCTTGCCCAGATTGATAAATTCGGGTTTCCTGGGTTCCAGTGGCAGACATCTCTTGTCCGAGCACCGTAGTTGAACAAATTTGTTCGGCCACGTCACCATAACAAAAGAAGGTCACGGATTCGGTGATCTCCTGTTGGTAGTAGTGGCGCGAGGACAGAAGCGTAAATTCACAAACCTGAGAGCCATCCCCCAAAAGCTGCAATTCAGGCTGCTGTGCCAGTCGCCCAACGACGCTGATCGAAATCATCAATCACCCCCGACCTAATGGAATTACACGATACAGGTTTTTGGCCCCGCTCGATCCGTCGGGAAGATTGACCGGAACTTTGCCCATGGAAGTCACTTCGAGCACATCGCCGAGACTCACGTTGCATCGTTGAAGCTCACGCTCCAGTTCCGCACCCCTTAAAGGAACGTCGACACCACTGTCCAAGCTCAGAATCGCCTCGAACATTTCGTAGGGGTCGCGCCCCCCCTTAGGCCGAACAATCTGTGGGCCAGCGGATTTGAGCTTCCCCACAAACGTCAGCGGCTCATGCCGATGCGGCTGGAACGCCTTTCTGGGCACTTCCTTCTGAACATCGGGATAAGCCGATAGCGAACCTTTTGGATTCACTTCGGCGACCACCGTGTCAGTTTGTAGGACTGAAGTGTTCGACACCACTTGTATGGGCTTTGGTGGACTCTTTGGGACTGGGGGTTTAACCACAGCTTGCACCACATTGACATTGGCAACAGCAATGAAGCTGTCTTGCGCCAAGGCCACGGCCTTATCGATCAGAGGCTCAATTCCTTTCAAAGGGTCGAAATCAACTTCTGCAAGCAAATGATGGCGTTTTTGCATCAATGTACGCAATCGTGGCTCGGTGACTATCATTTCGATGCTCACCTTGCGAAGTACCTGAAATACGCGAAGATGCAATATTGCAACCGCAGGGTCTAATCTCACTGCGACGATTCGGTCGGCGGGCTCGAATCCCAAGTTACTGTTTTGGGAGACGACCACCGCTGTCGTCTGAATGTGCCGAACATTTCCCGCGTGGTTTGCAGATTGGGGGACTACGCCCGCGATTTGAACGTTGGACTTGCTTGGACCTAAATGTTCAAGGCCATTCGCCGCCAGTCTCGCTGCCCAAATCATGGCCCTTAACGTTGATTTGAGAACCACGAGGATGCCCAGCCCGAAGCTAATGACGAGAGTTGCCCACAGAGGCTGTTTCATATTTTTATCAATCACTTCGTCTCCCTAGAAACAAACGTCGCTCGCGCTGGAAAACCAGTCTTCAGCCGACGTTTCGGTTTGTTGCTCCGAATGCGGGGCTGCATTGAGCAGTTCACGCATCGACCACCCGAGGTCATCCAATGCCTCGCGAATGTCGTTGGGCTTTGCAAAGAAATCCCCGAGCCACCTTCTCCATTCCTGAGGAGCCTGACTTGGCATCACCATTGGAACGAATTCATTGCCCGCGACGAGCATCCGTTTTTGCGATATCGCCCAGTCAGCAAGCACCAACGCGAATGCAGGGTGCGAGGCTTGCGCCACGATGTAACTTCTGGCCTTTTGAATGGCACAGACCCAATCTGTAATGTCACGACTGTCAGCGCTTGTTTTTTCAATTTGCGCCTCCCACTTCCTAGAAAGAACGATCAAGTCGTCGCCTTTCCCGAGGGGCGTAAACACCACGAGTGGTTTGACGGTGAAGAGTTCGGGATGCTGATCAACGAACTCACCAGCCTTAGCCCCACTTGGCAGCTCCGTAACAAGCAGGTACTTGGGGCGGTTGGTCTTGATAAAGCCCAAGCGAACATGTTTCCCAATCTCCGTTGCAAGCTGATGCGAAGGTAAGACATGGGATTTCATGAATGTTCCATTCAAGGTCACCGCAGTGATCTGATCTTCGCTAATCGCTACGCCCCAGGCCCCACGAATTGCATGGCGGTAAACCTGGTACAGCTCGCTCATGGATGGCCTCCGGCCTGATTCAGGTTTTGGTCAAATCCGCACGAAAGAGTGATGAATTCGGACACGGCCTGTTCCATAGAGGTCGGCATCTTCAGTGCCCGGGACAGCGCATAGTGCAGCCCTGACCTTTTCTGCTGTTTGAGTCCGGGGCTGTACATTGCTGTGAGCTTGGCCCAACGCAACACTGCGCGCGTTGAAAGAGGCTTCTCGATAGCAGAGGCCCCAGCGCGGAACGCCGAGCGCACTTGGTTGGCAATATCCACGGTGAGTCCGGCGATCTGTTTTGCGATATTGATCGCAACCCCGCCAGCGACAAGCGAGCGAACAATCAGATCAATCTCTTGCTCGGGCTTGAGAAAGTCAACCGCCATGTACACAAAACGGTCTTCGTTGGCTACGTCCAGGACGTTACGGCCTGTTACGGCAGCGGCACTGTCGATGCTGTTTTGCGTGGCAAAGAATCGCGTGGTCGCTGCTGGAGTAATCACTTCGCCCGTTTCCGGTATGGTCCAAGAATTTCCTTCAAGCACCAAGTTAAGCGCGGATGCTTGGCCCGGCTCCAAGATGTTGTACTCGTCGAGCAACACCGATGTGCCCTCGCGGCACGCTTTGGTGACCGGCCCATCTTGCCAACGCAGCGTGCCGCTCTCCGTGGGCACCAGCATGCCAAATATCTGGTGCTGCTGGGTGTCCGGGCTGCAGGCGACGGTGCCCAGAGGCACATTCAATTTCGCGTGCCATTGCTTGACCAGCGACGTTTTTCCCGCACTGGGGTCGCCTTCAATCAACAGCGCTTTGAATCCGCCGATCCAAAACATTGTCATGTCCCGTAGCCGATCGGTTTCGAAGACGTAGTACGGGTCTTCCTTCGGTACTCCGTCCAGACCCGCCTTCAGCCCCAAAATACTCGCCTTTTCCGGCGCCTCGGGTATGTTGAATGTGGATCGTACGGGATACATTTGCGGCTCGAAGGCCTTGTTCTGTTGAACGTTCATGTTCCACCTCGTTAAAGAGTTCAGCGAGGTCCATTTGTTTGAGAATCGGGACTAAACCTTCTTTGATTCGTTCAGCGTCGTAGCCGGCTAGCCGACAACAAAGACCAAAACTAAACGGGACCTCGGATGCATTTATGACTTCCCAGCTTGGCGTGTTTCCCTTTACGCGTCGAGCAACAGCCAGACGCTTAGGGTTGAAAATCCAATCCAGAATCGCTTTTTTTTCTTTGCCATTGCCGCGTGCATTGAGTAGCCGCAGTGAATAGGTCACCATGGCTTCATGCAGTTCGGTAATGGCCTTATCACTCCACTCCATCGCCTTCTCGTCCGTCATGGCATCAAGGATGTCGTCGCCGGTGGGGAGATAGGGATCAGTTTTTGTGCTCAGCTCCTTGTCTTCGATTGGCCCCAGTGGCCTATCCAGAAAACTCAGGCTGATGTTGTCCAGCACCGTCTTGAACCTGCGGTTGACTGTGAGCTGGAGGTACTTGATCCGGGCCTTTTCCCTACTTTCCATGCGCTTGGCGTATGCCTGGCGCATCACCTCTACCTCATGAGGCAGAAACATTGGAAGGAAAAGCTGGATGGGGACACCGCTTCTAGGCGCTGTGCCCGTCATAGCAGTTCTCAGAGGAACTGTTCAGAGGGACTTGATTCATCTTTTCATCCTTGTCAGTAAGACACAGGAGCACCCCGCAGGGAGCTCCCTGCCGGGTTAATGAACGGATGGCGAGCCATCCCTATGTAGGAGAGCGCAAGGCTCTCAATTTCCGATTGCATCGAAAACTGTTCATGACACTGCTTTCTGAAGCAATGCCTTGAACGGTTTAGACGCGATTCGTGGGGGCTCGGATTTGCGAAAGAGCAAAAGACCCAAAGGGCCTCTCGCTTTCCGACTGGTTCTCATCATGCTCAAAGAGCAATCCGAGCTGTGACGCCCCGTGGGACGGCACAAGTTGTAGGCGACCACTGGGATCGCAACCATGCGGAGCATGGTCTTTTCCGACTATCGTCGAGAAAGACATGGCGGGTTGCGCCAACCCGCCATGTCTGTCCCGTCAATAAGTCATGGGCGGGGTGCAATCGCACCCCCCATGTGAAGCCAAATTCTCAGCTTCTTCAATCGATTTATGCCATTTAAGGCTGCCAGTTGCCGTCGCCGCTGACCGTTGAAGGATCGAAATGTTTAAGTGTCCCATCTGCACTGCACGCCGGTTTGCAGCTTGCACATTAATTATGCGGGAGTATTCCCCCGTGCACACAGCAAGCCCGGAAAAAAATGCTAACCATCACCAAAACGGTGTTTTGATTGGTTTGACATACGTTGCTCGGTGCACGCGCGGGATGATCCCCCCTAAATTCAAGGCTCCGATTAACGCCTTGGAGAGCCAACAATGTCAAACACCGATGACAGCGCCCAATCATTTGTCGATCTCTTGCCGGCAAAGCAGCGTCAAGCGATCGTTGCCATGTTCGGCGACACCTTCGCTCAATCATTCATGGGCCCCATCGCATTTATCGATGATGCCCAACTAAGCTCGCCAACGGTCACTACCTTCTTCCGTCGTGATTTTCCATTCATCAGTCGCGTGCTGAATTATGAGTACCAATACCGGTCCTGGAATGGCTTTGACCAAGAGTTGCTCAACCGCTACGGCGACCTTATTACGAAAAAGTTGGAAAACATCACACTGCTGTTAACCCGGTGGACCGAACGTTTTAACAAGCTCTTGGAGGCAAATGGCGTCAAGATGGAAAGTGCCGTGTATTCCAACGCCGTGTTGACCACGGTACCCATCATTTCAGGGCATGCACGAGCCTACTTTCATGTTCTCAAAGAGCTAGACCGATTGAATTTGGCAGCAGGCACGGCCAATCTCTATGGTGTCATCACCTCCACCCAGCGGGCAGAAGCTGAATTCACGTGCAAAAAAGCGGTTCGCGCTTTCGCAGCCGCCTTGCGCAACGAGGTACTGAAGCTGTACAAGGAAGCGGGCCGCCTACAGCGCGAGCAACAAGGACGTGGGCAAGTCGAACCGGCGCAGGTTGCGGTAATCGCAAGCCAAGGCACACTTTTGGAGGAGTTTGGCGAGTCCATGTCAGGAGATGCGAAAGCGGATCGCAGCTTGGACCTCGCTGGGGTCGATCCAGGACAGGTCATCGACGACGCCTCTGCCGCAACGGTAGCTGCCGGCAAAGCATCAGCAAAACTGCGAAGCAAGAAGGATGAGACTTTAGGCATCGCCTGAGACCACAAGACGGTGCAATGCGCTTTACAGAACCCCAGGTTCGAGCCATTGGCCATGATGGCAACCTTCTGATCGTTGCCGGCCCTGGGGCGGGCAAGACCAGCACGACGGTCGCCAAGGCCCAAAGGATTTTAGAAGACCCAAGACGCAGCCTCGTAATGGTCACCTTCAGCAAGGAAGGTGCGGAGGAAATGCGAAGTCGACTCTCCAAATCACAGAAGGAGTCAGGGCAGCCAGCCGTCGCAACACACCGCTTGATGATTGGCACATTCCACAGCATAGCGATCAAGCATTTGTTCGACCACAAGTCGCGTGAAAAAGTCCTGAGTCCCGGATAACAAGAGCTTCTACTGCAAGACGCCTTACGGC
>JARXAU010000162.1 GCA_029865675.1 Rhodoferax sp. | reverse complement strand
GTGGCTGCAACGCTTGATCAAAGACTCAAAATACGCTACCTGCAGCGCATCATCTTCTGCCAGCAGCACCCGCAATGGCCCTGGCGCGCTGGAGTACTGGCTGTCGGTGCGTGTCGGCATCATTTTTTCCACGGCACTGCGGTAAATCCTCCGGTGGCCCCCCGATGTCACCCAAGCGTCTAGCTCACCATTGGCGACCATTTTCTGCACGGTGGTGGTGGACAAGCCTAAGAGGCGGGCCGCTTGCTGGGTGGTAAGAATGTCAGAGGAATCGGGCAGTGCCATAGGTTTGTACGGTGTGGTTGTAAGAACGGTGGGTGGTCGACAATTAACACAAAACTGATTGTTACCGATTTTAACGGATTGGTGGGATCTTATGATCTAACTTGCCGCTGAAACAGCCCACCAGGCAGGCGCAGTACGTCGCCTTGCAACTCCAGCGCCATCAATTCAGCCTGCAGACGGGGGGTGTCCAAGCCGGTACGCGCTTGCAGCGCGTCCAAGCTGCTCGGGTCAAAACCCAGCGCTTCCAACAAGCCATGCGGGCCGTCAGGCACGTCTTTAAGTTCGCATCTGGGGTCAGCCGCGTGGGCTTTGCTGGCGCTGTCCGGGCGCGGCGGCGTCGCGAAAAGCTCTTCCAACACGTCCTGCGCGCTTTCTACCAACTTGGCCCCTTGTTTAATCAAGGCGTGGCAACCACGCGACTGGGTGCTGTGGATGGAGCCCGGTATCGCGAACACCTCCCGTCCTTGGTCCAGCGCCAAGCGGGCGGTAATCAAAGAGCCTGATTTCAAGGCCGCCTCCACCACCAAAGTGCCCTGCGACAAGCCAGAGATGATGCGGTTGCGTTGTGGGAAATGAGCCGCCAGGGGGGGCGTACCTAAAGGGTATTCGCTCAAGATCAGTCCATGCACCGCAATTTGCTTTGCCAGGGAGAGGTGTTGTTTGGGATACACGCGGTCTAAGCCGGTGCCCACCACTGCAATGGTTGCAGTGTGTTCTTGCGGCAACTTGCCGGCCGTGCCAATCGCGCCCAGTGCGTCCAGGGCCCCTTGGTGCGCCGCACCGTCCACGCCAAGCGCCATGCCCGAGACGATGGTGAGCCCTGCGAGCGCCAGCGCCTGCCCAAACTCGTGGGCGTTGGCAGCACCCTGGGGCGTGGGGTTGCGGCTACCGACCACGGCAACGCAACGCAAGGCGTCGAGATGGCCCGCTTGCCACGCCCCGGCGCGCCCCACGCCATAGAGCAACACGGGCGGGTCTTCCATCTGCAAGAGCGACGATGGGTAAGCGGGGTCGCCCAGCGGCAGCACGCGCCGGCCATCGGGATCGGTCTGTAGCCAGGCCCACGTCGTATTCAGGGCCTGTGCAAACCCCAAGGGCTCTTGCGATAAAGCTTGCGCCTGGGCCGCGTTAACGACCTCACGCAGGGCGCTCGTGCGCTGTTTAAATAGTTGTTCTGGCAAACCAAACGCGGTGAGCAGTTTGCGCGCGCTCGCATTGCCAATACCATCGGTCAGCTGAAGCCGCAGCCAGCCAGCCAGTTCCTCGTAATCAATGGCGACTGTCATCTGGGCCCGTCAGGGAGAGGTCAGCCGGTCACCAACGCGCACGGCGTCGCCCACTTCAACCACCAGTGCGTAGGCAAGTTTGTCGAAACTAAGAAACACCATTGCCAAGCCATTGCGTTCGTCCGGCAGTTGCAGGAGCGTACGGGCCGTGTCACCCTTTTCTGTCGCCAGGCCCAGCCGTTTTTGGATGGCCAACACCTGGCCAGGTGCCAGCCCATCGCCTGCGCCCCGGTTCAGCACAACGATTTGGTTCTGCCCCGCATTGACCGCTGAGCTGCCATAAACCGAAATAATCTGCGCCTCCAACCCAGGATCTGCGGGGCGGGGAACCAAGTCTTGCCAGCGTGAGGGTGGTCGGGGTAGCAGCCGGTCACCAGCGCGAATTTCTTCTTTCGCACCCGTGATCAGCACGGTGGCAGGTACTACCCGAGCGCCCTCGGTTCCCGCCACCAAGCCGACAGCGGTGCTTTCACTCTCTATAAGTAAAGCACTGCCCACAAATTGCGCTTCATAGCCCAAGATCGCTCCGCTTGCCGGATCGCGCAAAGCCTTGCTATCACGAAAGACGCTAAAGCGCTGGTCTTTGTCAGGATTGAGCAGCAAGGCCGAGCCGTTGGTGCTGCGGACATAGGCGCGATCGCCACGCGACAGCAGCACCCGGTTTTCTTGGGCTGCGACAATTCGCGGGGCCGCGCGCAACGCGTCTTCGTCGATTACCAAGGGCTCGGCCAAAAAGGGCTCTATCAGGCTGCGCTTGAGCGCGACGCTTAGGGGTGCGGGAAGCACATGGCTACGCACCTGGGGCGATAGCCGTTCGGTGGGCGGCTGTTGGGGCGCAAGAGGAGCAGACGCTTGGCTCCAAGCCGTTGTGCTGGCACCTAGCCCAAGCAGCACGCCGGTCAGCAGATTCAAAGCGCTTCGGGGCGTCGTCCAAGTGGCCATGGCAGTATCCAAGAAAGAAAAACAGGTTGCGATTTTGCCAATTATTGCCGCGAAACCACCGCCTGCGCGCGCGGTTTTCACAGATAAGCACGTGCTTGACCACAAAAAGGCGAAAATACCAGCCTTTTTGATGTGTTGCCATGGCCTTACTCCCCATTCTTTGCTATCCCGACCCGAGGCTCCATACCGTCGCCAAGCCCATTGCTCGCGTGGACGCGCGTGTTTCGCAGCTGGTGCGTGACATGCTCGACACCATGTACGACGCCAATGGCATTGGTCTGGCGGCCAGCCAGGTGGATGTGCATGAGCGCTTGATCGTGATCGACGTGTCTCAAGAGCGCAAGCAGCCGCTGGTGCTAATCAACCCCGAGCTGGTGTGGACCAGCGAGGCCACCCACCTCAACGAAGAAGGCTGTTTGTCGGTGCCTGGCATTTACGACGGCGTGGTCCGCCATGACGAAGTGCATGTGCGTGCCTGGGACGCCGAAGGCCAAAGCCGTACGATTGAGGCCAACGAGCTGCTGGCGGTGTGCATCCAGCACGAGATGGACCATTTGATGGGAAAGGTGTTTGTGGAATACCTGTCGCCCTTGAAGCGCAACCGCATCAAAACCAAAATGCGCAAGGCTCAGCGCGAGGACGCGCGTTGAGGCTGGTTTTTGCGGGCACGCCCGAGTTTGCCCGCACCGCCCTAGAGCAACTCCTGGTTGCCGGCCACACCATCGCGCTGGTGCTGACCCAGCCGGACCGACCGGCCGGGCGCGGCATGAAGCTGCAGGCCTCGGCGGTCAAGCAATTCGCCCTGGACCACGGCCTGCCCTTGGCGCAGCCGCACGGCTTGCGCTTGGACGGAAAATATGCCGAAGACGCGGCGGCTGCCCGCCAGGCGATTACCGCCGCCCAGGCCGACGCCATGGTGGTGGTGGCCTATGGGCTGATCTTGCCGCAGTGGGTGCTTGACACGATGGCCGGGCCGGGGCAGTGGGGCTGCCTCAACATCCACGGCTCGCTGCTGCCGCGCTGGCGCGGTGCCGCACCCATCCACCGCGCGATAGAAGCCGGTGACAGCCACACTGGCGTGACCATCATGCAAATGGATGCGGGCCTGGACACCGGCGCCATGCTGCTGCAAGAGAGCCTTCCCATTCACGCAAGCGACACTAACGCCAGCTTGCACGACCGGGTGGCCGCACTTGGCGCCCGCCTCGTGGTGCATGCGCTGGCCGAACCGGCAACCTGGGTGGCCCAAGACCAGCCTGCGCAGGGCGTGAGCTACGCCCACAAGATCGAAAAGAGCGAGGCCGCCATCGACTGGCGCTTGGGCGCAAATCTCATCGCCCGCCGCGTTCACGCCTTTAACCCGTTTCCCGGTGCCAGCACAACCCTGGCAGGGGAGGCGCTAAAGGTTTGGGGAGCGGAAGCCGAAGCGGCGGTGGCCGGTGATGCCTCGGTGGATTCCTCGCAATGCTTGCCTGGCGAAATTTTGTCGGTCGGACCCGAAGGCATCTTGGTGCGCGCCGGCCAAGGTGCCGTGCGCTTGACCGAACTGCAGCGCCCAGGGGCCCGACGTCTGCCGGTAGCTGATTTTTTGAGGGGCTTTCAGGTGCGCCAAGGCATGACTTTTGCCGCCCCGGGCGACCAGCCACTAGTGGACTGATCGCGCAGCCGATGTTCTTGCTCCGAGCCCATCGCCTTCATCCTGCCTTTGCGCAGGGCTATGCCGACTTGGCTGGTGCCGCACCAGGTATCGCCGCCTGGGGGCTGATGACGGGGGTTGCCATGGTGAAGTCCGGCATGAGCACATTGGAGGCGTCTGCTATGGCGCTGATGGTGTTTGCCGGCAGTTCGCAGCTCGCGGCTGTACCGCTGCTGGTGGCTGGTGCGCCGATTTGGGTCATTGTGGCCACCGCGTTTTGCGTGAACCTGCGCTTTGTGGTGTTTAGCGCCCACATGCGCGCCTACGTCATGCACCTGCCGCGCTGGCAGCGCTTGGTGACCGGCTATCTCACTGCCGATCTGACCTATGTAATGTTTGTTAAGCGCTTTCCTGAGCCCGCCACTGATGCCGATGGGAGAGCCGCCCAAATGGCCTATTTGGCGGGCAGCTCCGGTCTGAACTGGGTGAGCTGGATGGGAGCGAGCTTCTTGGGTATTGCCCTGGCCCATGCCATCCCCGGCGCTTGGGGCTTGGGTTTCGCCGGGGTGTTGGCCTTGGTGGGCATTCTTTGCGCGCTGGCCAGCAGTCGTTTGCGTGTCGTGGCCTGCGGCGTAGCGGGCGCAGTGGCGGTGGCAGCCTATGCGCTGCCACTTAAGCTCAATATCTTGGTGGCCATTGCAGCGGCGGTGCTGCTGTGCCTGGCGCTTGAGCAACGCCGTGCGCAAGCGGCGGCGGATGTGTGATGCTGGCGCAGATGCAAGCCTGGGTCTACGAACTGTTTGCGCAGAGCCACGCCAGCACCCTGATCACGATCGCATTGATGACGGTGGTGACCGTGGTCGCACGCTCGTTTTTCTCTATCTCAGATACCGAGTGGACGCTGCCACCGTGGGCGCAGCGCGGCTTGCAATACGCGCCGATTGCCGCACTGGCCGCCGTGGTGGTTCCAGAGGTGGTAATGACCCAGGGCATGGTGATTCACACTGTGCGAGACGCCCGTTTGTACGGCGCGCTGGCCGGGTGCTGTTATTTTTTCTGGAGCCGTGGTGCCAGCCATGCAGTGCTGGGAACGATTGTGTGCGGTATGGCGGTGTACCTGCCGCTGCACATTGGCTTAGGCTGGTAAGCACCAAGATGCGGTCTAAAGCGACCAATGGCTTGCCTACAATGCCGCGCCAGCGGTCCTTGTTCTCTCCATCCATTTTTCTCATTCCGACCATGAATGCCATTCGTTTCTCCGATCTTTGCGCCCACGGCCGTGTCGCAGGCAAGCGGGTGTTCATCCGCGCCGACCTGAATGTGCCGCAAGACGCGCAAGGCGCGATCACCGAAGACACGCGCATCCGCGCCAGCGTGCCCTGCATCCAAATGGCGCTGGACGCTGGAGCGGCGGTGATGGTGACTTCGCACCTGGGCCGCCCCACCGAAGGCGACTTCAAACCGGCCGATTCGCTGGCCCCAGTGGCGCAGCGGCTGGGCGAACTGCTGGGCCGCCCCGTGCCGCTGGTATCTGATTGGGTGGACGGCGTGGTCGTAGCCCCCGGCCAGGTGGTGATGCTGGAAAACTGCCGCCTCAACACGGGCGAAAAGAAAAACGACGAAGCCCTGGCCCGCAAAATGGCCGCGCTGTGCGACATTTTTGTGCACGACGCCTTTGGCACCGCGCACCGGGCCGAGGCCAGCACCTACGGCATCGCCCAATTTGCCCCCGTGGCCTGCGCGGGGCCGCTGTTGGCCGCCGAAATGGACGCCATTTCCAAGGCCTTGCTCAACCCGAGGCGGCCGCTGGTGGCCATCGTGGCCGGATCCAAGGTGTCCACCAAGCTGACGATTTTGAAAAGCCTCTCGGCCAATGTGGACCAGCTCATTGTGGGCGGCGGCATTGCCAACACTTTCATGCTCGCGGCGGGCCTGAACATTGGCAAAAGCCTGGCCGAGCCCGATTTGCTGGACCAGGCCCGCGCGGTGATGGAGGCCATGCAAGCGCGTGGAGCGGCGGTGCCGATTCCCACCGACGTGGTCACCGCCAAGACCTTTGCCGCCGACGCGCCTGCCACCATCAAAGCCGCCACCGAGGTGGCCGATGACGACTTGATTCTGGACATCGGCCCGCAAACCGCCCAGGCGCTGGCCGAGCAGCTCATGCGCGCGGGCACCATCGTGTGGAACGGGCCGGTCGGCGTGTTCGAATTTGCTGCGTTTGAGAACGGCACCAAGGTGGTCGCCCAGGCGATTGCGGCGTCCAGCGCGTTCAGCATTGCCGGTGGCGGCGACACACTGGCGGCCATTGCCAAGTACGGCATTGAGGCGCAAATTGGCTACATCTCTACCGGCGGCGGGGCGTTTTTGGAAGTGCTTGAGGGCAAAACCCTGCCCGCGTTCGAGATTTTGGGGCGCCGTGCTGCGGCTTAAGCCGCGTTGTCATCCGAGACGCCTCGACCGGCGTTATGCTGAGCGTCAGCGTAGGTCTTTGCTCGCTATCCAGCACAGGCAATGCCGCCTGCGCGACAATCCTCTTCGGGCTAGCTATCGGGCAGTCCATTACTTTATTGGAACATCAATATGTCAAATCGTCGTGAATTCGTGGTTCAAATGGGTGTGGGCGCCAGCGCCCTGGTCGGCGGCGCAGCGTTTGCACAAGCGCCCATGGTTGCCGAGACAGACGCAACCGCCGTTAGCCTGGGTTACAAGGCCGATGCAAGCAAAGTGGACAAAACCAAGTTTCCAAGGTACGCCGCTGGTCAAGTGTGCAGCAACTGCGCTCTGTTTCAGGGCAAAGCGGGCGACAAAGCAGGTGGCTGCCCTCTGTTCGCCGGCAAACAAGTGGCCGGCCCCGGCTGGTGCAGCGCCTACGCGAAAAAAGGCTGATTTCTACGCGGCCCTGGCCGCCTTGACCACCGCCAGGCCCGGTTTTTTGCTGGGAACTGCGGTGGTTTTTTCTTGGGCGCAAAATCGGGGCGCTAGTGTGGTCAACCCCCTTGCGGCGCTGCCTGCTCCCACGCTTTAGTTCTTACGATGCCTTTTTCTCCCCTCGGTCTTTCAAGCGATTTGTGCGCCGCCGCGCACTCTGCCGGTTTTGCCGCCCCCACACTAGTTCAGCAGGGCGCCATTGCCGCAGTGTTGCAAGGGCGCGACCTGCTGGTGCGGGCGCAAACCGGCTCGGGTAAAACCGCCGCCTTCGCCTTGCCGCTGCTGCAGCAGGTGTTGCTCAAAGCAGGCGCAGGCCGCGCGCCGCGCCCGGTGCAAGCCCTGGTTCTGGTGCCCACGCGCGAGCTGGCGGTGCAGGTGGGTGAAGTGTTCAAAGGCCTGGCCGCTGGCCTGAGACCGATGCCAAAAATCAGCGTGGTGTTTGGGGGCGTCTCCATCAATCCGCAAATGATGGGCTTGCGCGGGGGCAGCGACATCGTGGTCGCCACGCCCGGGCGCTTGCTTGACTTGGTAGACCACAACGCAATTCACCTGTCCGCGCTTGAAACTCTGGTGCTCGACGAAGCCGACCGGCTGCTCGACCAAGGCTTTAGCGAGGAGCTGGCGCGCGTCAATGCCTTGCTACCAGCGCGGCACCAAAGCCTTTTTTTCTCGGCCACCTTTGGCCCCCAGGTCAGCGCTTTGGCGCAAAGCCTGTTGCGCGACCCGGTGCGCGTGGAGGTGCAAGACGACGTGGACACCCGGCCCGAAATCGCCCAAAGTGCCATCGCCGTGGACACGCGCGCGCGCACCCAGTTACTGCGCCATCTCATACAGCACTACGGTTGGAGCCGCACGCTGGTGTTTGTGGGCACCAAATACGCCGCCGAAATTGTGGCCGACAAGCTGCGCAAGGCCGGGCTGGACGCCGAGCCCTTGCACGGCCAGCTCAGCCAGGGCAAGCGCAGCCAGGTGCTCGACGATTTCAAGGCCTCGCGCATCTGCGTGGTGGTGGCCACCGATCTGGCTGCGCGCGGGATTGACGTGGTGGAGCTGCCGGTGGTGGTGAATTACGACCTGCCGCGCTCTGCCGACGACTACACCCACCGCGTTGGCCGCACGGGGCGCGCGGGGCAGGCGGGGTTGGCGGTGAGTTTTGTGACAGCGGACACCGAGGCGCACTGGCGGCTGATCGAAAAACGCCAGGGCCTGGACGTGGTGCTGGAGGCGGTCGAGGGCTTTGAGCCCACCGAGGTAGCCGCATCGCCCCAAGCCATGGTGGACCACAGCGGCAACGGCGGCATCAAAGGCAAGCGCCCGAGCAAAAAGGACAGGCTGCGCGCCGCTGCGGCTCTCAATCCCGGCGCTTGAGGCCGGAAGCTACGCCATGTCTGACGCGTCTCAAATCCACCTCCCAGCTTCTTTCGTCGCTTTGTATGTGCCGCCGGGCAGGGCGAGCCCAAGCGCCTCGCATGCAGAGGTTGCGGCGCGCTACGAGCTGTGCGAGGACCTGGCCCAAACCCTGGTGCCGACCGCGACCCAGCTCCAACTCATGCGTGATTTGCATGCCGCTGCGGTACTGGCACAGTGCCTGCAGGCTCTTGTGGGTCCTGGCGCAGTGGTAGAGCGCGCCGAGGCGCGCTGGGTGGTGTGCCGCTTGGCCGAACTGCTGGGCTGGGAGCTTCCCCTGTTTCCTGCCGAAGACGCCGCAGGCTAAGGTGGCAACTGTGGACCGTCCGACCACGCCTGCTTGGAATTCTGCAGCGCGCTCTGTGCGGCTGCGCCACCTTGTTTTGCCATGGGCGCTCGCGGTTTTGGTCGTGCTGTGGCTGCATGCGCTCACCTTGCAGGGGCTGACGCAGATGCTGCCGGGTCTGGCGTCTGAAACACCTGTAGCGCCCGCCACCCGCGCCTTTATCACCTGCACGGTGCGTATCGACAATGCGGCACCCAAAGCAGCGCCCGCAGCTCCCCGAGAGGCTGCGCCCAAGCCCCGCCCCAGCAAAGCCCCAAGTAACAAACAGTCGGCTACGGCCACGCAAGCCGCTCTGGCGCCTGCTGGTACGCCGCTGGCCCAAACCGACGCGCAGGACCCGGAACCGCCCCAAGTGCCTACTTTGGCAACCGGTGCGCCTAAGACGGAGGTGCCCCAGGAGGCAGCGCGCGCAGAACCCGGCGCCGCCGCAGACGGCCAAGCGCTTGCGGTTGACGGCTTGTCGGCAAGCGGGTCGGTCCAGACAAGCACTACAGCCCAGGCGCTGGCCAGCGCAGACCCGACGCCAGCGCCGGTGTATGACTACTTGGTACCCGGCTCCACCCGGTTGAAGTACGACGTCAGTGGCGTGGTAAAGGGCTTTAAGTACTACGTCTCGGGCGAGTTGCTGTGGTTGCAGGACGGCAAGACCTACGACGCGCGCCTGGAGATCAGCCATTTTTTGCTCGGCTCGCGGGTGCAAACTAGCAAAGGTGCGTTGACTGCGTTGGGGCTGGAACCCCTGCGCTTTGGCGACAAGGTACGCAGCGAGGTGGCGGCGCATTTTCAGCGCGCCAAAGGCCTGGTGAGTTTCAGTGCCAACACGCCTGACGTGCCCTTGCTGCCCCTGGCGCAAGACCAGCTCAGCGTGTTTGTCCAATTGGCGGCCATGTGGGGCGCTAAGCCAGCGCGGTTCAGCCCTGGTTTGCAGTTGCCCTTTCAGGCCGTGGGGCCACGCAGTGCAGAAAACTGGGTGTTTGTAGTGGGTGCCACAGAGCGCCTGGGCGTTGACGGTCGTGAGATGGAAGCTACCAAGCTTCTGCGTGAGAACTCGGCGGACTATGGCGTGCGCGTGGAAGTTTGGCTGGCGCCTGCGCTGGAATACCTGCCCGCGCGCATACGCCTGACCCAAAGCAACGGCGACGAGGTCGATATGTTGTGGCGAAAAACCGAAAAGCCCTAGGCTGCGGATCTTGCAATTGAGCCGATCGGACAAATCCTGTTACCCTAGAAACCACTTTTTACCCCACCGCCCAAGCATGCACACGCTCTACGACTCCGAGACTTTCACAGTGACCCACATGCTGGCCAATGCGCTGGCGCAGGACATGAGTCCGGCGTCTGCCGTCGGCCCGGGTAACACCGCACTGAGCGATGTCAAAACCACGCAATACCCGCAGGGCGTACCGATGTTGGCACGGCACGGCTTTGAAATTGTCGACAAACGCTCTGGTAAAGAGGTCTACCTTGACGGCTCGTGGGCCGAGCTGTTTCAGCAGCACATCGTTGCTTGGCAGGTGAATATGCCCACCCAGGAAGAAGTCGAAGAGACGCTAGAACAATACGCCGAGCTGGCGCAAAACCCGGTCGTCGTTCACTGAGGCTCCCATGTTGCGCGTCGCAAACCCAATGCCAAGTTGGCCCAACCGCCGGGCTCCGCTCTGTGTTTGCTACCAGGCTCGCAAGTAAATCCCCATGAAGACCCGCTTTTGGCGCTGCGCCATCATCAGCCTGCTGCTGGGGACTCTTCCCGCGCAGTGGCTGGCCGCTGCTACCACCCCGCCCTGCACTGGGCACGCGGTGGGCGCGGTGCACAAGGCGTCCGAAAGAGCCGCTGCCGACTTGACCGAGACCATGCATCGCGTCGCCCCAGAAAAAGCAGCTGGCGCCAACGCTTGGGTTGGTGCCCACCCGCCCCACCACGGGACCGCGCATGCGCATGAGCTTCTGGCTGAACCCCCGACAGTTGCTCACACTGTCGCTCAGCAGGTCTCACAAGCTGTTGCGGGGCAGGACGAGGCACAGGCGCAGGAGCCCACTTACGCCCTATGTGCCAGTGCGGGCCACTGCTGTCTGGGTGCGGGCTTGGTGAGCGTCCTTCCTCTGACGGACTTTGCCCAGCGCAATGTTTCCGCAGACTTTGCGGCCCTCACGCAGAAGCACCGCTCCCCGGTGCTGGGCGGGCCCGAGCGCCCCCCGCGCTTTCACTCCGCCTAACTTTCACGCCAAGCTGCGGCACCAGTCGGTACTAGACGACACCAGGGGGCGTCGTGCGTTGGCACGCAGGCTACGCACCCATCTACCGCAGGCAGGTGAAGACGGCACGCAGCAACGGCCACTAGCAAGCTCCTTAAGCGACTTGTTGGCACAGATTTGCGTCCTACACACCATGCAAGGGCCATGCCCTTTGCTATCGGCGCCTACCGTTGCACGAAGCCCTTTTTTAAATCGCGAGGTATGTATGACTATTGATTGTGGATTGTTGAAATGGACCCTGCCCTGGCTGCTGCTGGTGTCAGGGGCCTGGGCGCAAACCCCCGTGGCAAGCGCTACAAGCCGTCCTGCGCCCGCAGTGCGCGATGCCCCCATGGGCGCAGCAGCGGTGCCCCAAGGTGCGAGCGGTTTGCATTACGTATCGGTAATGGCGCAGTACCAGGCGTATGCCGAGCAAGCGCCCACCCCCTGGCCGCAGGCGAACGCCACGGTGCAAGGCATAGGCGGTTGGCGGGCCTATGCGAGGGAAGCGGCAAGCCCAACGCCTGCGCCGCCCGGACCAGGAGCCCAGCCATGAGCGCCGCCATCTGTGAGGGGTACGTCGGGCGCTTGCGTGCCCTGCCACTGGGCCTTGCACTGGCCCTGTCCGGCTGCGCCAGCCTGGACTTTGAGGCCACCTTGGCCCGTACCAACCAAGACACGGCCCGCTTTTCGCAGGGCGCCGTGGCTCTGGCGCAGACCCCTGCGCAGGTATCTGCACGCGCGCAACACGCCACCCGCCTGCTGGCGCAGCCGCTGCAGCAAAGCGACGCTGTGCAGCTGGCGCTGGTCAACAGCCCGGCACTGCAAGCCCTGCTGGCCCAGCGCTGGGCAGACGCTGCGGCCACAGCACAGACCGGGCGCATGGCCAACCCGATGCTGAGTTTGGAACAAGCGCGCCTGGGCGACGAGCTGGAGATTGGGCGGCGCCTGAGTTTCGGCTTGCTGGAGCTGCTCACCCTACCCCAGCGCCAGGCGCGCGCGGCCCGGGCGCTGGAGGCAGCGCAGATCCAGCTCAGCGCCGAGGTGGTGGACCAGGTGACGCTGGTGCGCCAGGCCTGGGTGCGCGCGGTGGCGGCGCAGCAAACGCTAATTTACGCCCAGCAGGTCAATGCACTGGCGCAAAGCAGCGCGGAACTGGCGCGGCGCATGCACGCGGTGGGCAATTTCAACACCTTGCAGCGCGCCCGCCAGCACGCGTTTTATGCCGATGCCAGCGGCCAATGGGCACTGGCGCAGCACAGCGCCCTGGCCGCACGTGAAGCGCTGGTGCGTGCATTGGGCCTGGACGATGCGCAGGCGGCGCAGTTGCGCCTGCCCGAGCGCCTGCCGATGCTGCCCGAGGCGCCACACACAGCGCAGGAGGTGGGCCAAACCGCGCAGGCGCAGCGGCTGGACGTGCGCATGGCCCAGGCGGCGCTGGCTTCAGCGCTGCAAGCCCAGGGCTTGGGCGACATCACCAGCCTGACCGACATTGAGCTAGGTGTGCGCCGCGACACCGTGTTTGACGACGCAGCGGGCACGCAGGCCACGCGCCAAGGGATTGAGATGAGCTTTCGGCTGCCGCTGCTCGATGGCGGCGAATTACGCCGTACCGCTCTGGGCGCACAAAGCCTGGCGCTGGCCCAGCGCTTGAGGGCCACGCTGACTGAAGCCAGCTCCGGTCTGCGCGAGAGCTATTCGGCCTACCGCACGGCCTACGACCTGGCGCGCCATTACCGCGACGAGGTGCTGCCCCTGCGCAAAACCATCGCCGACGAAAACCTGCTGCGCTACAACGGCATGTTGATCGGCGTGTTTGAGCTGCTGGCCGACACCAAAGACCAAATAGCCACGGTGCAGGCCGCCATCGCCGCCGAGCAGCAGTTCTGGCTGGCCGATGCGGCGCTGCAAGCGGCACAAATCGGCCGCCCCACCCCCGCCGCGCTGGGTGCGCCGGCGGCTAAAAGCGCGGGCGCCGGTGATGCTGCGCACTGACGCCACGCCGCGCCCACCCCCCATACCCTTGTTTTGAAAGCCGATTCCATGAACGCACGACGTGAATTTTTCAAGGCCGCTGGCCTGGCCGGTGGCGCGGTGGCCGCCGCCGCTGTCAGCCGGGTCGCGCTAGCGGCCCTGCCCGAGCCGGTGTCGCAAAGCAGCGCCCAAACCATGGCCCCCCTGCTGCCAGACACCGGGCGCCCCTACAACCCGGTCGTCACACTCAACGGCTGGACGCTGCCTTGGCGCATGCGCCAAGGCGTTAAAGAGTTCCATCTGGTTGCCGAGCCGGTGGTGCGCGAAATGGCGCCGGGCTTCAAGGCCCACTTGTGGGGCTACAACGGCCAGTCGCCCGGCCCGACCATTGAGGTGGTCGAGGGGGACAGGGTGCGCATCTTTGTCACCAACCGCCTGCCCGAACACACCAGCGTGCACTGGCACGGCCAGCGCCTGCCCAGCGGCATGGACGGAGTCACGGGGCTGACGCAGCCGTCCATCCAGCCGGGAAAAACCTTTGTGTATGAGTTCGAGGCCCGCCGCCCGGGCACCTTTATGTACCACCCCCACGCGGACGAGATGACGCAAATGGCCATGGGCATGATGGGCCTATGGATCACCCACCCCAAAGCGCCCCACCCCTGGATTGCCGAGGTGCAGCGCGACTTTTGCTTTCTTCTGAGTGCCTATGACATCGACCCCGGCAGCTACACGCCCAAAATTATGACCATGCTGGACTTCAACATCTGGTCCTGGAACAGCCGGGTGTTTCCGGGCATTGACTCTCTTCATGTGCGCCTGCACGACAAAGTGCGCATCCGCGTGGGCAACCTGACCATGACCAACCATCCCATTCACCTGCATGGCCACGAGTTTCAGGTGACCGGCACCGATGGCGGCCCCACGCCGCCCGGCGCACGCTGGAGCGAAGTCACCACCGACGTGGCGGTAGGGCAGATGCGCCAGTTGGAGTTTGTGGCCGATGAGCCGGGCGACTGGGCCTTGCATTGCCACAAAAGCCACCACACCATGAACGCCATGGGCCACAACGTGCCTACGCTGATCGGCGTGGACCATAGCGGTTTGGCCCGACAAATCAGCCAGCTGATCCCCGACTATATGGTGATGGGCGAGCGCGGCATGGCTGACATGGGCGAGATGGAAATGCCTCTCCCCGACAACACCGCGCCCATGATGACCGGGCGGGGTCCGTTTGGCGGGGTGGAGATGGGCGGCATGTTCAGCGTGCTCAAGGTGCGCAAGGACCAGCCGCACGGCAACTACCAAGACCCCGGCTGGTACGCGCACCCGCCGGGCAGCGTGGCCTATGAATGGACCGGTGCGCTAGCCCCGGCCGCGCGCAGCCAGTCTGGCGGCAAGGCGGCCATGGGCGTGAACCATATGCCCGCCGCTGAGATCGAGGTGCAGGTGCGCAAGCCCCGGCCCAAGAAGGCCGCTAGCCATGGAGAACACTGACGCCGTGCGACGCACTCCACCACACGCCAACCCATTTTTTTGCATCCACCACTGAAGGAAATCCCCATGAAGTTTCGCAACACCCTGCTGGCCTGGGCCAGCGCTGCGCTGGCGGCAGCATCACCCGCCTTGGCCGCTGGCGCCGCTGACGGTCAGCACCACGACCACGCCAACGCCGCCATGGGCGAAGCAGGCCAGGCCAGCCAGGTCACGCGCACGGTAGAAGTGCAAATGCGCGACAGCATGCAGTTTGTGCCCTCCAAGCTGTCGGTCAAGCAGGGCGAAACCGTGCGTATCGTGGTCAAAAACGCCGGCCAGCTCACGCACGAAATCGTGCTGGGCAGCGAAAAAGACCTCAAAGCCCACGCGGAGCTGATGAAAAAGTTTCCAGAAATGGAGCACGCCGAGCCCAATATGCTCACTCTTGCAGCCGGCAAGACCGGCGAGCTGGTGTGGAAGTTCAGCCGCGCAGGGGTAGTGAACTTCGCCTGCCTGCAACCCGGCCACTTTGAGGCGGGCATGAAAGGCCAGGTGCGGGTCGCCGCAGCAAAATTGAGTGCCAAAAACACCCCCAAGGAGGACAAGCATGCCCACTAAAGCACTGACCCGGCGCCTGTGCTTGCAGCACGCCATCGCCTTGCCGCTGGCGGCAGCGTTCCTGCCCGCCCAGGCCATAGCCGCGAAACCCCAGGTTGAAGTCTGGAAAGACCCGAACTGCGGCTGCTGCGAAGAATGGGTGTCGCACCTGCAAAAGTCCGGCTTTGCGGTGCGCGTATTCAACGAGGGCAACACGGCGGCGCGCAAGCGCTTGGGCATTCCCGACGCGCTGGGCTCGTGCCACACCGGCAGCGTGGGCGGCTACGCGCTAGAAGGCCATGTACCGGCCAAGGAAGTGCGGCGCCTACTGCGGGAAAAACCCAAGGCCATCGGCTTGGCGGTGCCAGGCATGCCGGTGGGCTCGCCCGGCATGGACGGCGCGGTTTACGAAGGCCGCAAAGACGCGTTTGATGTCTTGCTGGTGCTGCCCGGCGGCGGCACACGTGTGTTTCAAAGTTATGCCAAAGGAGTAGCCGTATGACGCTTAGCAAAACCCTGCGCGCGCTGACACTGGCCCTGTCCGCTGCCTGCGTGGCGCTGGCCGTCGCGGCCCAAACCGCAGACTTGAGCGAGGGCGAAATCCGCAAGGTCGACAAAGAGGGGGGCAAGATGACCATCGCCCACGGAGAAATCAAAAGCATTGACATGCCGCCCATGACCATGGTGTTCACCGTCAAAAACCCGGTCTTGTTCGGAGACCTGAAAAAAGGCGACAAAGTGCGCTTTGCCGTGGTGCGCGAGGACGGCAAACTGGTGCTGACCGAAATCGTTCCTGCTGCCGTGCGCTAGGAGCAGCCACCGGCGCCAACCAGCGCCTCAGGCCCCTGCGTAGCGGTAAATCTGGTCGCCCTGCGGAGCGCGGATTTGGGCGTTGAAGGACACCACGATGCGGTCCTTGGAGCCCACATAGGGCAGCGCCTTGTGGGGCAAAAAGGCGGGGAACAGCACCAGCTCGCCCTCCTGCGGCGTCACATCCAGCGTGGCGTTTTGCATAAACGCGTTGCCCATGTCCATGTAGGCGCCGCCCAGGAGCGGGAACAGCGGGCTGTAAAAGCGCGTGGCGCCGTTAAGCGCGCCCCACTGCGGCTCGCGCTGGCGCTCTGCTACCGGGTCGATTTGCACGTAATACACGCCCGACCAGGAGCAGTTGCCGTGGGTGTGCACGTCGTGAAAGGCCGCGCCGTTTTGAATCTGAAACCACAGGCCCACCAGTTCGAGTTGCAGGCCGTGGCGCCCGCTGGGCCAGACCCCGGCGTTGGCCTGTTTGGCGGTGGCTTGCAGCGACTGGGCGATGAACTTCACCAGGGTGTGGAACTCGGGCACGTCCACGCGCTGTAGCAAGTCGTCGGCACTGGCGTAAAAGCTGCCGGCGCGCTCGGGGTGCTGGGCCACGTCGGTGGCGCGCATGACGCTGAAGATGCGCGCCAGCACCTCGTTCACCGCCGCCGCGCCCTGCAGGCGGTGCACCGCCATGGGCACCGGCCAGTGCGCGCTATTAGCCGCACTGTTGGGGGCGATGTTGGGCGCGCTGAACACGCCCGCGGCGCTGCTGCTGGCGGGCGGCGTGCTCATGCGCTGACGCCGTGTTCGGCGGGCAAGTCAAGCCGCCAGCCGGTGCGCTGGGCCAGCGCCTCCAGGTCGACCAGGGTGTCGAGGTCGGTGACAAAGCGGGTGTTGGTGCTGGCGTGCACATGCACCAGCTCGGGCTGGCGCTCCACCAGGTGGCGGCAGCCCAGGTGGGTGTCGCTGGTCAAAATGTCTGCCAAAGCCACCTCGTCCATCACGATGGGGTTGCCACGCTGGCCGTTTACCACTGGCACCACCACGTGGCCGGCCGGGCGCTTTTTGAAGGCCGCAATCAGTTCGGTCAGGTCGGCGGCGCCCAAGAGCGGCTGGTCGGCCAACACCACCAGCACCGCGTCAAAGTTGCCGCGCAAGGCCTGCAAGCCCACGCGCACCGAGCTTTGCTGGCCCAGCGCAAACTCGGCGTTGTGCGCCAAGGTGACCGGAAAAGACGCCACGCTGGCTTCTACCGCGTCGCGCGCGTAGCCAGTGACCACCACCACCTCGTCCACCCCGGCGCCGCTGAGCGCAATGAGCTGGCGGTTGATCAGCGGCACGCCTTGCAGGCGGATCAGCGACTTGGCCACACCGCCCATGCGGCTGCCGGTGCCTGCGGCCAAGAGCACCGCGCCCACGCGCAGGCGGGCGTACAAACCGCCACCTTGTTTGAGTAAGCATCCCATGGCAATCGTCCTGTAATCGGTTGAAAAAAAGGTTCAGGCGCTGCGCAGCACGTCAGGCAGGCGCGCCAGGCTGGCCAAATTATGGGCCGGCAGAAAGCGGTTGACCTGCTTGGCCGCGCGCAGCATGGCTTCGGACTGCGGCGCCTGCACCGTGGGGTGCAGCCAGCAGACCCGGGCGCCGCGCGCGCGCACCTGGGCCAGCACCGCCTCCAGGTCGTCCGGCGGGTCGGTGTCGTAGCCATCGCTGAACACTATAAACAGGTCACCGCGCTGCAAGGACCGCCGGTCCAAGTGCAGGCGCAGGGCGGTCTGCAAGCAACTGGCAATGCGGGTGCCGCCGCCAAAACCGAAGGTAACGGCGTTGACCTTTTCTTGCACCCGCGCGCTGCGCCGCTTCATCAGCGGCGTAACGTCGGCCACGCTGGTGTGAAACACCAGCGCGCGTGCGTCCATTACCTCCACAAAAGCGCGGCTCAGACGCAGGTAAAACTGGGCGTGCACTTCCATGGAGCGGCTCACGTCCACCAGCACCACCACGCGCGGCTGGCGGCGCTGGCGTTGCACGCGGGCGAGCTTGACCACCTCGCCACCGCTGGCCAGCGCGCCGCGCAGCGAGCGGCGCAGGTGCACCGTGCCCCGGTCGCCCGTAGGTTGCAGGCGGCGCAGCAGTTGGGCGCGCAGGCGTTTTTTGAGTGCTTCGACCACCGGTTCAAAGCGGTCCATGTCGCCGGGCATCCATTCAGCAAAGTCACGCTGGTCCAGCGCCGCGGTGCTGCTCGCGCCGCCTTGGGCGCGCTGTGGGCCGCTGCCTTCTTCCAGGTCACCGGCAGCCGTGTCGTCGGCCAGGCCCACGGTGGGTTGGGCTTGGCCCGGCGCGGTGTTGCCCGCTTGCTGGGCCATGTCCTGGTGCATTTGCTGCACCAGCTCGGGCAGGGTGCGTGCGCGCTGGGTCAGGCCTGACGTGCGGGTGCTGCCTTTGACTTGGTGCGGGAACCAAAATGCCTGGTGCAGGTCCGGGTATTTGCGCCACTGCGTCTGGCTGCCGCTGGCAATGGCGCGCCACAGCGCCTGGGTGCGCGGCCATTGCGCCAGCGGCAACGCGGCGGCGGCCTGCACCATGAGT
>JARXAU010000007.1 GCA_029865675.1 Rhodoferax sp. | reverse complement strand
TGCCTGGCGTGGTGGTATGGGCCGAGGAGATTCAATCCCTGCGCACCGCTGCGCTGCCCGCAGCCAAGCCGGCGCGCCCTGCGGTCGACCCTGCAGTGCGCGATGCTGCGAATGCCAAAGTGCGCGAAGTATTGGTGACACTTGAGGCCCAGACCAGTGAAGGCCATGGAAAAGCCAGTGCTGGCGCAGCCAATGCCTTGCGCCAGGCCCTGAAAGAATTTGGTCGGGTAATCGACCACAAGCTGGAAAACCAGGCGCAGGCGGCCCTGGCGGCTGCGGGCGAGTTAGAGGGCTGGCAGCGCTGGCGCGCCGATCAGTTACGCGAAGAGCTGTTAATCAAAGCCCAAGGCCTGCTAAAGCGACCCGAGGGCCAGGCGCTGGGTGGCCGCAAAATGCAAGAGACCCTGCGCGCCATGCGCGAGCAATGGAAGCAAACCGACCAGGGAGGCGCACCCAACCATGCCATGTGGAAGCGCTTTGACGAGGCTTGCAACGAGGCCCACAAAGTGGTGGAGGCCTGGCTGGAAAAAATAAAAACCGACGCAATAGAACACCGCAATCAACGTCTAGCCCTCATCGACGAACTCAACGCCTGGGCCGAAGAAAATCGCACCGCCCGAGACGGTGACTGGAAAGGCTTCAGTCGCATACTGCACCAGTTCGGAGACCGCTGGAGTGACGCTGGCCATTTGGGTGAGAAGGCGTTTGCCGAACTGCAACCTCTTTGGAAGGCAGCGATTTCCGCTGCCGCCGCACCGCTGGAAGCTTTGCAGGCGCAAAGCCTGGAGCTGCGTCGAGCCATGATCGAAGAGGCCAAATTGTTGGGCGAAGCGCCGGTGTTGCGCATCGACGCGGTACGCGCCCTGCAACAGCGCTGGCAGGCGCAGGCGCACCAGGTGCCGATTGACCGCCGCCAAGAACAAAAACTTTGGGACGCCTTTCGCAAACCGATTGATGAGGCATTCAACCGCAAGACCCTGGAGCGGGAAAAGGCGGAAGCCTCTCTGGGCCAGCGCGATCGGGTTGTGATGGATGCTGCCAAAGCGTTGCAAGACGCCAACGCCGGCGGGGACGCACAAGTAATCCGCAGCGCCATTGCCGCGTTAGAGGCCGCTTTGCAAGGCCAAGCCCTGGCTCAGGCCCAGGTGACTGCCGCCGGTAAGCAAGAGGCCCAAGTTCAGGCAGTCGCGGATTCGGTCGCGCAGGCCGGTGCAGACTCGGTGCAGGCCGCCACGGCTGAGAGCGCATCAATCGACGGTGGCGATGGGGAAGTACCCCGCGCCCCACAGTCCGGCGCGGCTGAAACGGTCGTCGCATCCATTGAGGGCGAGGCTGTCGCGCGAACGACTGACGCTGTGGTGGCTGAAGTGATTGCCCCCAAACCCGCACCCAAGCCCGTGGTGGCCATGCGTGGCGATGACCGTCCTGGCATGAAACGCGAAGCGCCGGCCGCAGACGCTGTCCGCCCCGGCAAATCGGGGGACCGCAAAGACGCAGGTCGTGGCGGGCGTGATGCGCGCTCCGGCATGGACAGCCGCGCTCGGGGCGATGCCCGGGGAGACAGTCGCAACTTCGCTGGTGGTGACGCCCGCGCTGACCGCTTCGATTCACGCCCTGCGGTACCCCGCCTGGGTGATGCCGCTTTTCGTGCCCAACGCGATGCGCTTGAGAGCGCGCAGGCGGCACTTCGCAAACTGGCGGCACAAGCCCATGGAGAGGCGCTTACGCAACTGATGGATGCCTGGAAAAACCGTGACAGTGCTTCTGTCCCGAGCGTTCAGGACCTTGGGAACCAGGTCAACACGGCCACCCGCAGCGCTTGGATCAGCGCCTTAGGTGGCACGCTTGCGGCGCACCGCACCACGCCAGACGTGGCCTTGTTGCGCCTTGAAATGGCCGCAGAAGTGCCTACTCCTGCTGACCATTTGGACGCCAGGCGCACTATGCAGTTGCAGCTTCTGACCCGCCGCAATGAACCAGTTCCGGCACAAACCTGGGGCCACGATGTGGCGATTGCGCTGTCTGCGCCTTACACGGCAGACGAAGCGCGGCGCTTGCAGAACTGTCTGAAAGCTTTACTGAAGCGCTGAGACCTTAAGAGGCTGCAAGCCGAGCCGAACCCATAACCTGCGCATCAGCTCCGCTGAAACCAGTGTCTAGGGCGCGGAAGCTGCGGTGGCCAAATCGACGCGCTCCAGGAGCCCGTTGGCCACCTGCAGACGCAGAGCCTGCGCGCGCGTGGGGTTGGCGTGCAAGTCCCAGTCGCTGAGCACCCAGCGCGTATGGGCGCTGCCCACATCGTGCCTTGCAGGTTGGTGGGTGTGCCCGTGGATCAAATGATCGGCCCTGTGGTCCGCTAAAAGCGCCAGACATGCGGCCTGGTCTAAGTCAATCCAGTGCGCCTGGGAGTGGGCGAACTGCTGTTTTTGCGCCTCACTTTGCGAACGCATCTGGCGCGCAAGTGCAAGTCGCTGAGGCAAAGGCTGGCTTAAAAACGCTTGTTGCCATGCTTGGCTGCGCACCTGAGCACGAAAGGCCTGGTAGGGTGCGTCCGCAAGGCAGAGAGCGTCACCGTGGGTCAGCAGCCAGCGAATACCACCTGCATAAAGCACGCTGGGGTCTTCCAGCCGCTGCGCGCCGCATGCGGCAATGAGCTGGTCGCCCATCAAAAAATCTCGGTTGCCACACATGATGAACAAATCTACGCGGGCACTGGCCTGATGCAGCAGCCGCGCCACTGCCTGCTGAGCACCGTCTTCCAAGAGCAATGAATCGTCACCGACCCAAACTTCGAACAGATCACCCAAGACAAACACCGCCTGCGCCGGTGTCTGTGCCAGATAAACGGCCAATGCGGTTATCGTTTTTGGCTCTTGCGATTGCAAGTGCAGGTCGGAAATAAAGTCCACCGTCTGCCAGTGCGGCGCGGCGGTAATCTCCATGGCCCAGTGCCTCAATCGGCTTAAAGCGCGACGGCTTTGGTTAAAACTACGTCTTCCTTGGGAACGTCATCATGAAAGCCTTTGCGGCCGGTAGCCACAGCCTTGACCTTGTCCACCACGTCCGTACCGTCCACCACTTTCCCAAAGACGGCGTAGCCCCAACCTTGATCGGATTTACCGCTGTGGTTTAGGAAATCGTTGTCCGCAATATTGATGAAAAACTGCGAGGTCGCGGAATGCGGGTCACTGGTGCGCGCCATTGCCAAGGTGTACTTGTTGTTTTTGAGGCCATTACTGGCTTCGTTTTCAATGGGCTTGTCGGTCTTCTTTTGGCCCATGCCGGGCTCCATTCCGCCGCCTTGGACCATGAATCCAGGGATGATGCGGTGAAAAATAGTGTTGTCGTAATGGCCGCTTGCGACATACGCCAAGAAGTTTTCAACCGACTTTGGCGCTTTTTCTTGGTCTAGCTCGATGGTGACGATGCCGAATTGGGCGATGTGGAGTTCTACTTTGGGTTGGCTCATCTTATTTGACCAGGTTGACTGCGTTGATGGAAATCGGGGAACTCGGCACGTTTTGGTACGCACCCTGGCTGGTGGTTGGACTCACGCGAATTTTGTCTATGACATCCATGCCACTCACCACCTTGCCAAAAACCGCGTAGCCGTGGCCATCGGGTTGTGGCGCATTCAAGCTCGTGTTGTTGGCCACATTGATAAAGAACTGCGATGTCGCCGAGTTGGGGTTGCCGGTGCGGGCCATCGCAATGGTGCCTGCATCGTTTTTTAGTCCATTATTGGTTTCGAGCGGGATGGGCGCGCGGGTGGGTTTTTGCACCATGGCCGGGGTAAATCCTCCGCCCTGAACCATAAAGCCGTCGATGACGCGGTGAAAAATGGTTCCCTCGTAATGCTTTTCCGCCACATAGCGCAAGAAGTTTTCTACGGTTTTAGGTGCTTTCTCGGGTTGCAGTTCCACCACAAAATCCCCCAGACTGGTTTGAAACTTGACCTTGGGGTAGGCCGCAGTTTGCGCATTGGCGTGCGGCGCAACGAAAGCCGCAGCCAGGGTGAGCGCTGCTACCAGGCGCACTAGGGTCTTAAGAACCATCAACATCAAAGCACTCCCTCGAAAAATATCTGCCAGTCTTTGTTTGAGCGAATCCAATATTGGCGCTTGCGGTTGCCGGTACGGCGCCCGTCCACTACTTCACCGAACGTAGTGACCATGGTCTCTGCCGAGTCGTTCCAATGCAGGTAACTCAGGTCTTTGAGCTGCACACTGTGCCGATTGATGGCCTTCATTTCGGACTTAATTTGGGGCAGGTACTGGTCCATGCTTTTTCCGTAACTCGAAAAATCAGGGGTGTAAAACGTCAATACCTTGTTCAAATCGCCTGCCATTTTGGCCTCGCGCCAGGCATTGAGGGCCACTTCGAAGGGGCGCGCCTGAGTTTCAAGTTGGCTTACTGGCTTCCACGAGAGCTGGGATGCAACCACGACTGGCGTGTCGCCGACCGAGACGCGGCGAATGAGGGCAAGAATGTCCGGGTTGGAGAGCACGAGGCAGCCGTCGGTAGATCGTGGTGCGCGAGAAAACTGCTGTTGTGGCGTGCCGTGGAGCCAAATGCCGCTGCCAGATTTGCCGCGCTTGATGTCCAAAACATTGGGGTAATTCAGCGGCATGGCGCCCGCACCGTAAAAATCGGTCAACGCCTTCGTGTCCAAGTTGCTGGTAATGAAATACACGCCGAGCGGGGTTCGCTGGTCGCCTTCTTGGCTTTTGAGGGTGCCCGCCTTGCCGATGGAGACGTAGTAGTCTGCCGTTAGGCGAAGCCCATTCGCGTCATTGTTGAACAGGTACAGGCGTGAGCGCGAGGTATCAATCGCAATGGCGGTTCGCGTTTGTGGCGCCAGTTTCAAAAATTGAGCCGGTACCGTACCTTCTGGTGGCCGCTCTTTTACGGCCGCGACCCGCCGCTGGGACTCATCTCTGAGTTCGGCAAGCGCTGCAGCCCCTTGGTCACCGTTAGGGAGCGCAATGTCGCCGAAGGATTTCAGTGTACGGGTCCGTGCGGACAGCAAGTCGCCGTACACCAGCTGGGCAAGCTGAAAGTTGGGCATGTCCTGTGCCAGTTGCCTGGCTTGGTCGAGCGCGGTGCGGCTGTCTCCGTCCGCCATCAGGCGGTAAATCCCCAGCAGGCGCGCCTCGGCTGCGTTTTTATTGCGAGGTGGTTTTGCGGTTGCGTTGCGTTCGGCGTCGCCCGGAGCGTTGTTCCGCTGGGTGGTCGCTGCCGCGCAGGGCAGTGCGAAAAGCACGGCCGCGACCCACAAAACAAGCTGCCGGGGAAGTGCCACCCAAAACATCTTCATGGCGCTGATTCGTCGTTCAGGTTAATTCGCTTACGCACCGCCGACTGTCTCACGGGTAATTTTCCAGCCATCGGGCTGCTTCACCAGTTCCAGTGTTTTGCGGCTGGAAATGGCCAAGCCGTTGGCACGGTAGTCTTGGCGAAACTTGGCTGTTGCTTTACCGCCGTTGACAGTCACTCGCAAACCTTCCACCCGAACGGATATTTTTGCCTTGCCCTCGATCCGCGAGCGGCGCTCAGCCTCCCACGCATTTCGGCTTCCTCCATTGCTGGGCCGAAAGTCTTTGCTGTAGGCACCGAAGTAGTTTTTCAAGTCCTTGTTCGACCATGCGGTAACCCAATTTTGCACGGCTGCCTCTGCCTCACGTGGAGCCCCGTCCGGCCCCGCATTGCTCGGTGCCCTTGCCTTTGGGCTGGCCTGGGCCGACGCACCGGTAGGCGCTCGCTGATCCTTCGCGGGGTCACGCGCCGCCACGGTGGCCGGTGGTGATACCGGTGCGGCAGCTACGGGTTTGGCGGCGGCGACCAAGGTAATCCTGGGCTGGCCCGGGCCAACCAGCTGCCGCATTAAGGCCAGCTTCGGGTTTGCGGCGACGCTACCGTCAATTTGCAAGGCTTTGCTGTACGCAGCACTCGAAAGTTTGGCGTACAGGTCGCCCAGGTTTTCATGCGCCGCTGCGTAGCTGGGGTGGGTGCGAAGCGCCGCCTCGAAAGCGGCGCGGGCCTTGTCCAATTGGTTTTGTTCCGCAAAAATCACGCCGATGTTGTTGTGCGGCTCAGGCAAATCAGGGAAGTCTTCAGTTAAGCGGGTGAAGGTGCTGATAGCGTCTGAGCTTTTGCCCGCGTCACGCTGTGCTACCCCCTTGAGAAACCGCATTTGCGCATCGCGTGGCTTGCCTGCGAGAAAGCCGTCGGCCTTGGTAAGCGCTTCGGAATACTTTCCGTCACGTGTCAATTGCGCCACATCGCTGTACTCGTCGGCCCGAGAAAATGATGCAAATGATGCAAATAGCAAAACAATAGCGGCTTTAGTGGTGCGACTTAGCGTCATGGGTGAAGGCAAACTCTCACGGCGGTTTGGCAGCGATATGCCGCCGATATACTGGGTTCCATTGTAGCGGGGGCACTGCGGCGCAGTTTGTGCTTTGGTTCGGCGCGCCACAGGGATCGCCCCGGCCATGACCGGCCGACTTGGCTCGGTAAACCAGACTTTTATGACTTTGCGCATCTACAACACACTGTCCCGCCAATTGGACGAGTTTTCTCCGCTAGAGGCTAACCACGTAAGGATGTACGTGTGCGGCATGACGGTATACGACGTGTGTCATCTAGGACACGCACGTTCCATGGTCGCTTTTGACGTGGTTCAGCGTTGGCTTAAGGCCTCTGGTTATCGGGTGACTTACGTTCGCAATGTGACAGATATCGACGACAAAATCATTCGGCGAGCCCTTGAAAACAAAGAAACGATTGGCGCATTGACAGACCGCATGGTCGCGTTGCTACACCGAGATGCCGATGCTTTGGGAGTCGAGCGCCCCGATCACGAACCCCGTGCAACACAATACGTGGGGCAAATGCTCGGTTTGATTGAGCGTTTGGAGCAGCGCGGTTTGGCTTACCGGGCACGCAACCAGGACGTGAATTTTTCGGTGCGCAAGTTCGATGGTTACGGCAAGCTCTCGGGCAAGTCGCTTGACGCACTGCGCGCCGGTGAGCGGGTGGCGGTAGACGACGGGAAAGCGGATCCGCTTGACTTCGTGCTTTGGAAATCGGCCAAGGCCACAGAGCCAGACGATGCGAAATGGCCCAGCGTGTTTGGCCCAGGTCGGCCGGGCTGGCACATTGAATGTTCGGCGATGGCGTGCGACTTATTGGGCGAGTCATTTGATATTCATGGTGGCGGTGCGGACTTGCAGTTTCCGCACCACGAGAACGAGATTGCACAAAGCGAGGGGGCATTTGGCAAACCGCTGGCGCGCTATTGGATGCACAACGGATTTGTTACCCGTGACTTTGAAAAAATGTCCAAAGCCTGGGCAACTTCTTCACCGTCGAGGAAATTCTGGCCCGCTTTGACGCAGAGACCACGCGATTTTTCATTGTGCGCGCGCATTACCGCAGCGCACTGAACTACAGCGACGCGCATCTCGAAGATGCTCGCGGCGCGCTCAAGCGCCTCTACACCGCCTTGCAGTTGGCCCCACCTGGTGACGTGGCAATCGACTGGACGGGACCCTATGCGGTGCGTTTCAAGGCTGCTATGGACGAAGACTTTGGCACCCCAGAAGCAGTGGCGGTGTTGTTTGACCTGGCTGGTGAGGTCAACCGCACGCGTTCACCAGAGCTGTCTGGGACGCTCAGGGCCCTTGGTGCCTGCCTGGGCTTGCTACAACAAGACCCAGAAAAATACTTCCAGACCCGCCTTGGCGCATCCGCTTCGGTTGGCGGCGCAAGGCCTGCAGCCCAAGCGCTTGATGCCGAGGAGATCGCAAATCTGATTGCGCAACGTGCGCAAGCCAAGGCGGCGAAGAATTTTGTGGAGGCAGACCGTATCCGTCAGCACCTTCTCCAGTGCGGTATCGCCCTCAAGGACTCGCCAAAGGGAACCATCTGGGAGGCAGCCCAGCCATGAGCAGCGGCCCCACGGTTTTGGTGCGACCCGGCTTTTGGGATGAGGCCTGCAAGCATTTGATGAAAAAGGACCGGGTCATGAAGCGCCTGATTCCCCAATTCAAGGATGCCGTGTTAGAGAGCCGGGGTGACGCCTTTGTCACCTTGGCACGCAGCATCGTGGGGCAACAGATTTCGACCAAAGCGGCGCAAACCGTGTGGGATCGGTTTGCCTTGCTGCCCGAAGGGATGACGCCATCGAACGTTTTGCGCCTGAAGGTGGACGACATGCGGGCGGCGGGTCTGAGCGCGCGCAAAGTGGAGTACCTCGTGGACCTCGCGCTTCACTTCGACGCCCAGCGCTTGCGGGTTGACACCTGGGCCGCGTTGGGCGACGAAGAGATTATTGGTGAGCTGGTTGCCATTCGCGGCATTGGCCGCTGGACGGCAGAGATGTTTCTGATCTTTCACTTGATGCGGCCCAACGTACTGCCGCTCGATGATGTCGGGCTCATCAACGGCATCAGCCGAAGTTATTTTTCGGGCGAACTCGTCAGTCGCAGCGATGCACGCGATGTCGCGGCCGCGTGGGCACCCTACTGCAGCGT
>JARXAU010000165.1 GCA_029865675.1 Rhodoferax sp. | reverse complement strand
TTTGTTGACCAGCGCTGGCTAGGCGGCATGCTGACCAACTTCAAGACGGTCAAAACTTCCATCAAGCGCCTCAAGGACATGAAGATTCAGCAAGAAGCTGGATTGGACGCCATGAGCAAAAAAGAACAGCTTATGTTTGCCCGTGAGCTGGCCAAGTTGGAAAAAGACATTGGCGGCATCCAGGACATGGCGACTTTGCCGGACGCCATTTTCGTGATCGACGTGGGCTATCACAAGATTGCCATCGCCGAAGCCCGCAAGCTAGGCATTCCTTTGATCGGTGTGGTGGACTCGAATCACTCGCCTGAGGGCATCGACTACGTGATTCCTGGCAATGACGACTCGTCCAAGGCCGTGACTTTGTACGCGCGCGGTATTGCCGATGCGGTGCTAGAAGGCCGTGCCAATGCAGTGGACGACCTGGTCAAAGCAGTGGTGGACCAAGGTGAAGACGAATTTGTCGAGGTGGACGCGGCTGTCTAAGCGCGTCCTCACCCTCAAAAGGGGGCTTGGCAGCCCCTTTTTTTTAATAAATATTGTTCAACTGAACCCTAACGGAGTATTTGAAAATGGCTGTTATCACCGCAAGCATGGTCGCTGAATTGCGCGGCAAAACCGACGCGCCCATGATGGAGTGCAAAAAAGCGCTTACCGAAGCTGAAGGCGACATGGTCAAAGCAGAGGAGCTTCTGCGTGTCAAGCTCGGCAGCAAGGCTGGCAAGGCCGCCGCGCGCGTGACTGCGGAGGGCGTAGTGGCGGTGGCCGGTGCCGAGTCGTCCAGCGCGATGATTGAAGTCAACTGTGAGACCGACTTCGTGACCAAGAACGACAGTTTCTTGGCCCTGGCTAACGCTGCGGCGCATTTGGTGGCGCAGCACAATCCCGCTGACGTTGCCGCGCTCGGTGCCCTGCCGTACACGCAAGATGGTTTTGGCCCGACTTTGGAAGATGTGCGCAAAGGACTGATCGGAAAGATCGGTGAAAACATGACCTTCCGCCGCTTCAAGCGCTTTGCAACAGGTGCCAAAGTGGCGTCTTACCTGCACGGAACGCGCATCGGCGTGGTGGTGGAGTTTGAGGGTGACGAAGTGGCCGCCAAGGATGTCGCCATGCACGTGGCCGCCATGAAGCCCGTGTCTTTGTCCAGCGCGGATGTGCCTGCCGAATTGGTGGCGCGCGAGCGCTCGGTGGCCGCTGCCAAGGCGGCTGAAGACGCCGCTGTCGCAGTCGCTGCTGGCAAACCGGTGCAGTCCGCAGAAATTGTCACCAAGCGTATTGAAGGCGGCGTGCAGAAGTACCTGAAGGAAGTGTCGCTGTTTAACCAGTCATTTGTGAAAAACGACAAGCAAACGGTCGAACAGATGCTCAAGGAAAAAGCCACTGCGGTACACGGTTTTACCCTGTATGTGGTGGGCGAGGGCATTGAGAAAAAGGTCGACGACTTCGCAGCCGAAGTGGCTGCGCAAATTGCAGCGGCCAAGGCTGCGTAAGCAAACATAGCAACACCACGCCCCTCTGGCGACTGCGAGGTCGCCACACTTTTCAAATCCTCTACGAAATCCGCTATGAACCCAGCCAAGCCCGCCTACAGTCGAATTTTGTTAAAGCTGTCCGGTGAGGCCTTGATGGGGGATGACCCATTTGGTATCAATCGCAACACGATTGTGCGCATGGTGGATGAAATCGCGGAAATCACCCGCTTGGGCGTGGAGGTCGCGGTGGTGATTGGCGGGGGAAACATTTTTCGCGGTGTGGCCGGCGGTTCGGTGGGCATGGACCGTGCCACAGCGGACTACATGGGCATGTTGGCCACCGTAATGAACGCGCTGGCACTGGGCGACACCATGAACAAGGCCGGGCTCACTGCGCGGGTGATGTCCGCTATCGCGATTGAGCAGGTGGTCGAGCCCTATGTCCGCCCCAAAGCCTTGCAGTACCTAGAAGAAGGCAAGGTGGTGATTTTCGCCGCAGGCACCGGCAACCCGTTTTTCACCACCGACACCGCAGCCGCTCTGCGCGGAGCGGAAATTGGTGCGCAGATTGTGCTCAAGGCGACCAAAGTGGATGGTGTTTACGATGCCGACCCCAACAAGGTTCCCACCGCCAAGCGCTATGCGGCGCTGACTTTTGACAGCGCGATGCAGCAGAATCTCGGCATTATGGACGCTACCGCTTTTGCGCTGTGCCGTGACCAAAAGCTGCCGATCAAGGTGTTCTCCATCTTCAAACACGGCGCGCTCAAGCGGGTGGTTATGGGCGAAGACGAAGGCACTTTGGTGCATGTTTGACTGTTTGGAGTGAATCCCATGGCTATTGAAGACATCAGAACCGGCGTCGAAGGCAAGATGGACCAGTCCATTGCTGCTTTCAAAAACAACCTGAGCAAAGTGCGCACCGGGCGCGCCAATCCCGCCTTGCTGGACGCGGTTCAGGTGGAATATTACGGCTCTATGGTGCCCTTGAGCCAAGTGGCCAACTTGTCGCTGATTGATTCGCGCACCGTGGGCATTCAGCCCTGGGAAAAAGGCATGGGGGCCAAGATTGAGAAGGCGATTCGCGAGAGCGATCTGGGCTTGAACCCGTCGAGCATGGGCGATGTGATTCGCGTGCCCATGCCCGTCATGACCGAAGAGCGCCGCCGCGAGCTGACCAAACTCGTTCGCAGCGAAGGCGAGGGTGCCAAAATCGCGGTGCGTAATCTGCGCCGCGATGCCAATGACGCTGTGAAGAAGCTCGAAAAAGACAAACTCGTGTCTGAGGACGAGCAAAAGCGCTCCGAAGCGGACATTCAAAAGTTAACCGACCGATACATTGTGGAAATTGACCGATTGGTGGTTTCTAAAGAGCAGGACATCATGGCGGTTTAGCCGCCTGAGCCCTGTGATGCATTACTTTGCGCTCCGCCAGACTTGCGCGTTGCGCCCAATGGGCAGCTCTATGCGTCTCGCCCATGCTTAAGCAGCGTATCTTCACGGCGATCGTATTGCTGGCGCTCTTCGTTCCGGCAGTCGTGGCATCCAACACATTGTTTTTTGTTTTGTTGACCGCTGTGCTCATCAGTGCGGGCGGCTGGGAATGGGCGCGGCTAAACGGGATGGGGGGCGCAGCGTCTTTAGCGACCGCACTTTTTTGCTTTTGCATTTGTTGCACGCTTTGGTTTACGGGAGCAGGCAGCACGACCTTGCCGTGGCTTTGGGTGGCTGTGGGTGCATCGTGGGTTGCGGTGGCTTTGTGGTTATTGCGTGCAGGAGTAAGGGCTTGGATAGCGCAGCCGAGGGCGTTTCGGTGGTCGGGCGGTGTGACTTTGCTTTGCGCTGCTTGGCTGGCGCTGGTGCAATTGAGGCTGGTGGGAGTTGATTTCCTTTTTTCAGTGCTGTTGCTCGTGTGGGTGGCGGACGTTTTCGCTTACTTTTTTGGGCGCGCGTTGGGCGGGCGCTTTTTTACCCAAAAGTTGGCTCCGCAAATCAGTCCGGGAAAAACCTGGGAAGGTGTCATTGGTGCCATGGTGGGCGTGCTGTGCATGGCCTTCGTGTGGCGTGCCTTCGATGCGGATGGCATCACCCCTGGTGGCAGTGTGTTCGGCCGTTTGGGAAGCCGCGGTTTGTTGTTCCTGGTGGTTTCGGTGGTTTTTCTGACCACCATGGGGGTCGTGGGTGATTTGCTGGAGTCGCTCTTTAAGCGGGCTGCCGGTGTCAAAGACAGTGGCGTGCTTTTGCCCGGCCACGGGGGCGTGTTGGATCGCATTGATGCGCTGTTGCCCGTTTTGCCCCTGGCCATGCTTTTGTGCAGTTCTTAAAGGCGCTAAATCCCATGCCAAATGAAATCCAACGCGTCAGCATTTTGGGCTCCACGGGCTCTATTGGGGTCAACACGCTGGACGTGATGCAGCGCCACCCTGATCGCTACAAAGTTTTTGCGCTGAGCGCCCACAGCAAGTGGGAGCTAATGGCGCAGCAGTGTCTGCAGTTCCGGCCCCGGTTTGCCGTCATGGTCAGCGAGTGGCACGGGCGTGAACTCAAGCGTGTGTTGGCCGATGCAGGCGTGGCCACAGAGGTCTTGTGGGGTGCGCCTGCACTGGAACTGATCGCATCACATGAGGACGTGACCACTGTGATGGCCGCGATTGTGGGCGCCGCAGGTCTTGCTTCTTGTGTTGCAGCCGCACTGGCCGGTAAGCGCCTCTTGCTTGCCAACAAGGAGGCGCTGGTGGTGGGCGGGGCGTTCTTTATGGACGCGGTACGGCGCGGAGGCGCCACCTTGCTGCCGATTGACAGCGAGCATTCGGCGATTTTTCAGTCTTTGCCAGACGACCCGCGCACCTGGCCCGCCGTGATCGACAAAATTATCCTGACCGCCTCTGGCGGGCCATTTCGGACCCGAGACCCCGCCTCGTTTGCGTCCATCAGCCCCGAGGAGGCGTGCGCCCACCCCAACTGGGTGATGGGGCGCAAAATTTCGGTGGACTCCGCCACCATGATGAATAAAGCGCTGGAGGTGATCGAGGCGAAATTCCTGTTTGGCGTGGCGCCAGAGGCTATTGAAGTCATTATTCATCCGCAAAGCGTGGTGCATTCGATGGTGCAATACGTTGACCATTCGGTGGTGGCGCAACTGGGCACGCCCGATATGCGCGGGCCCATCGCCTACGGCTTGTCGTGGCCCACCCGGCGCACGAGCGGTGCCAGTGCCCTGGATTTTTCCGCGATGGCGGCCCTGAGTTTCGAGCCCATTGCCACGCGGGGACACAGCGCGCGCTTTCCCGGTTTGCAGTTGGCCTGGGACGTGCTGGCCGCCGCGCCGGGCACTACGGCGGTGCTAAACGCCGCGAATGAAGTGGCGGTGGCGGCATTTCTAGATCGAAAAATCCAGTTCGACCACATTCACGCGGTCAATACCGCGTGTCTGGCCGATTTTCTTCCGTCGCCCCCGGCTTCTTTGGAGGATTTGCTGGCTATTGACCTGGAGGCACGCCAGCGGGCGCAGTCGTCGGTTGATCGCATGTCGCAAGCTAAGCGCTGCGTCTCGTTATGATGCTTGTTTCGGCCCAAAAGCCAGTCTTGGGTGCCGTTGCTATTTTAAAAATGCGCCTTGCCAATTGAGTGTCCACCATGCCATTTGCGTTTATGCATTTTTTTCGTCTTGCTGTTGCCGTCTTGTCTCTGGCTTTGGGTCAAGCCGCTTCGGCGATCACGCCGTTTACTGTGGAAGACATTCGGGTGGAAGGACTGCAGCGGGTCGAAGCGGGCACCGTGTTTGGCTCGATTCCAGTGCGTATTGGCGACACTTACAGTGATGAAAAGGCGTCTGCATCTATTCGCGCGCTTTTCGGTTTGGGTCTATTCAATGATGTGCGCATTGATGTGGACGGCAAGATCCTGTTGGTGGTGGTACAAGAGCGTCCCACCGTGGCTGAAGTTAGTTTTACTGGCACCAAGGAGTTCGACAAGGACGTGCTGGTCAAGGCGCTGAAGGACATTGGCTTGGCAGACGGCCGCCCTTTTGACAAAGCTCTTGCCGATAAAGCCGAGCAAGAACTCAAGCGCCAGTACATCAACCGAAGCATGTACGCCGCAGAGGTGGTGACCACGGTGACCCCAATTGAGCGCAACCGCGTAGATTTGAATTTTGCGGTGAGTGAAGGCGACACCGCAAAGATCAAGAGCATTCAGATTGTGGGAAACAAAGCGTTTTCCGAGAGTACTTTGCTTGGTCTTTTCGACTCCGATTCTGGGGGCTGGCTGAGCTGGTACACCAAATCCGACCGTTATGTGCGTAGCAAGCTCAATGCGGACGTGGAAACCCTGCGTTCGTATTACCTGGCACGTGGCTATCTGGAGTTTGCGGTCGATTCGACCCAGGTCGTTATCTCGCCCAACAAGCAAGACATCAGCATCACGATCAATGTCTCTGAAGGTGAGCGTTTTGTGGTGTCCAAGGTCAAGTTGGTCGGGAACTTGCTGGACAAAGAAGCCGAGTTTCAGTCCCTGGTGGCCATTCGGGTGGGCGAG
>JARXAU010000049.1 GCA_029865675.1 Rhodoferax sp. | reverse complement strand
GAGCAAATTTGCGCCGCCGCTTTCCACCAGGTTGATCATGGGCAGCTTGTTTTCCAGGGCGATTTGCTGGGCGCGCAAGGCCTTGCGCAAGCCCATGGGTGCCACGGTTCCGCCTTTAACGGCGCTGTCGTTCACCGACACCAGGCAACGCTTGCCCGCCACCACGCCAATGCCGACGATAGAGCCGCCTCCGAGCACCGACTTCTTTCCATCGTCGTCGTGCATCTTCAAGCCGGCCAGGCGGCTGAGTTCGAGAAACGGCGTGCCCCGGTCCAAAAGGCGCGCCAGGCGTTCGCGTGGCAGCAGCTGATTGCGCTGCTCAAACTTGGCGCGCTTGGACTCGGACTCGGCAATCACCTGCGCCTGCAGGCGGTTGACCTCGTCGAGCAGGCCCTGCATGCGCTGGGTGTTGGCGGCAAAGGCCGCAGAGCGTGGATTGATTTGGGAGCGCAAGGCGGTGGGGCGGGAGGCTGGGGGCATGAACACAGATCCTTGCAGCACGGGGACAAGCGCCGTGCGTTGCGCATTTTGGGCGCTTCGCACCCTGCAGAACGACACCAAGGAGACAGGCCCGCGCAAAGGTACACAAGCCCTAATTACAATAAAAACTCCCTCCACCGGTCAACCCAAGGAAACCCCTATGAGCCTCGAAACGATTACCCAGTCCATCCGCGCCAAAATGGGCGACGACAGCGGCCTGGGTGCCACCCTCAAGTTCGACTGCGGCAGCGACGGCGTCATCGTTCTCGACGGCGCGTCCACCCCTAACAGCGTGTCCAACACCGACATGGATACCGATTGCACCATCACCGTCAGCCTAGAGAACCTCCAAGCCATGATGGACGGCGAGCTCAACGCCGTGAGCGGCTTCATGAGCGGCAAGCTCAAGGTGGCCGGCGACATGAGCGTGGCCATGAAGCTGCAAAGCGTGGTCTAAAACCGCCCCGCACACGCGCCGCCAGCGCGGCTTCGCAAAGGCCTGACGCCAACCCGGCGCCGGGCTTTTTTATCTCTGGGCTGCGCGCAGGGCCAGCAAGCCCGCCACCACAATCACCGCCGCACCGGCCACGGTGGTGGCGCGCGGCACCTCGCTAAAGAACACAAAGCCCCACAGCGGCGCCCACAACATGCCGGTGTACTCGAAGGGCGTAACTGTGCTGGCGCGCGCCACGCGGTAGGCGTTGGTCAAAAACACGGTGCCCACAGCGGACACCACGCCACACACGGCCATCAGCGCGGCGTCCCAAGGCGCAAGCTCTACCCAAGGCCGTACCAAAAACACCACGCTGGGGTGACTGGCAGAGGCCAGTTGCAAGGCCTGGAACACCAGCGCCGCCACGCCCGACCCGACCAGAAACACTGCGTTCTGAAAGAACGCCATCACCCCGGCAGACACGTGAGTGCCATAGCTACGTGCCATCAGCATGGCAGAACCATAGAGTGCCGCGGACAGCAGCGACAAAAGCGCCGCAGGCTCAAACAAGCCACTGCCGGGCTGCAACATGACCATCACCCCGACAAAGCCCAGCAGCACTGCAACCCAGACCCGCCAGCGCGAGTGTTCTCCTAAAAACGGCCCGGCCAATGCGGTAACAAAGAGCGGCACGGTGAAATACAGGGCCACAGCGTCGGCCAAGGGCAGCGCGGGAAACGCCATGTAGTACGCCGTGTACGCTCCCAGCATGATCAGCGCACGCAGCAAGAGCGGCGTCCATGGAGAGGAAAAAAGTGGCTGCCACCCGCCCTCGCGCTGTACCAGCCACAACAGGAGCGGCACAGACACGCACGACCGAACAAACACCACCTGCGTTAAGGGGTAGGCACCGCTGACTTGTTTGACGATGGCATCTTGGACAGAGAACACCAAAACCCCCATGCAAAGGTAAAAAATACCTTTGCCCGCCGCATGCCGGTCTGCGGCAAGACTAGCGCTCGCTGGCCGCACCTTGAAACGCCTTGGTAATGGGCTTGACCAAATACGTCAGCACCGAGCGGCTGCCGGTCTGGATGTCGACCAAGGCGGTCATGCCCGGCTTGAGGTCCGCGCGGGAGAGTTTGGGGTTGTTGTTCTGAGGACTGACAGTCACGCGGGCCCGGTAAAACACCGACACCTCGCCCTTGGGGCCTTGCTCGGTCAGGGTGTCTGAGCTGATGTAGTCCAGCTTACCGATCAGGCTGCCGTAGATGGAATAGTCAAACGCGTCAAGTTTGATGGATGCGGGCAGGCCCACCGACAAGCCGCCAATGTCCACCGGCATGACCTTGAGTTCGAGCACCAAGTCCCCTTCGGTGGGCGATATCTGCATCAGCTCATCACCGGCACGGAGCACGCCGCCAATGGTGTTGATCTTCAGGCTTTTGACCACGCCGTCCATGGGCGCGGTCAGCTCAGTGTGCTGCAAGACGCTTTGGCGCTCGTCGAGTTTGAAGCGGGTGGAACTCAGCTCATCTTGGATTTTGGTGGCCTCTTGGCGGGCGTCCTGCAGGTATTTATTGCGGGTAGAGGCCATTTTTCCCTCCAGTTCCACCACTTGGCGCTTGGCGCGCATCAGGTCGATGCGGCTCACGTCACCGCTGGCAAACAGGCGCTCGTTGAGCTGCATTTCCTCGCGCGCGGAGGCCAGGGTTTCTTGCAAAGTAGCCAAATCCGCCTCCAGCCCCAGTCGCTTTTGCCGGTACAGGGCCAGCTGTTCGGCCACCACCTCGGGGTATTTGCGGCTCTCGCTGCTAAACACAGGCGCAATCGATTGGGCCTCGGCCCGCGCGCGGGCCAGCGCTGCCGCCAACGCGGCCACCCGAGCGCGGCTCTCATCCACACCGGCATTAGCGCGCTCTTTTTCTAGCACCGCCAACACTTCGCCGGCCACCACCGCTTGGCCTTCAGCCACAGTGAGCTTCTCCAGCACACCGCCGTCGGCCGCTTGGATGATCTGGGTGCGCGCGCTGGGCACGATCTGGCCTTGCGCACGCACGGTTTGGTCTATTTCAAACCAGGCAGCCCAAACCAGCAGCAAGGCAAAGCCCATAAAAAGCACGCTGATCATGCGCACCTGCACGGTGCCCGTTTGGCGGGAGTGGGGGTAAAACTTCATGCGCTGACTCCTGGTGCAACGGTTGTGGGAGCCGCAACGGGGCCGTTGGCCTGGCCCGCTGCAGGCGGGCCACCCTGCAGGCGCGCCAGCACCTCGCCCTTGGGCCCGTCCATGACGATGCGGTGGTCGGCCACCACAATCACCCGGTCTACGAGTTGCAGCATCTCTTGCTTGTGGGTGACCAGTACCAAGGTGTCGTTCACGCCAATTTGCTGCGCCAGGGCCTGCATCACTTTGACTTCTAGCAAACGGTCCATGGCCGCAGTGGGTTCATCAAGCAGCCAAATGCGCGGCTTGCGCAAAAACACGCGGGTCAGGTTGGCCAGTTGGCGCTGCCCGCCAGAAAGGCCGGTGCCGCCTTCGTGGATGGGCTGGTGCAGCCCCAAGGCATGGCGCGCCAAAACGGCCTGCTGCAAGCCAGTGCGCTGGGCAGCTTCCAAAATGGCCTGGTCGCCCGGGTCGATCATTCCCAGTATCAGGTTGTCGCGCAGCTTGCCGGCAAACAAGCGGCCTTCTTGCTGCAAGTAGCCCAGGTTTTCGGCCAAGACGCCCTTGGACAGCTGGGCCAGGTCGACGCCGTCAAGCTTGACGGTGCCCGCCTGCGGCCGGTACATGCCGCTGAGCAGGCGCAACAAGGTGGTCTTGCCCGCGCCCACCGGACCCAAAATGCCGACTTTTTCGCCCGGGCGGATGATTAGTTTGGGAATGGTCAGCGCTTTGGCGCCCGCGTAGGCAAACTCCACCTGGTCCAACTCATAGTCGCCGTTGATAGTCTCCAGCGTGACGGGATGGTCCACGCCGTGGTGGTCGCTTTGCAACTCCCAAATTCGGTCTAGGCCCTGCAGGGCCGCTTTGCAGTGGCCCCACGACGTGAGGGACGCGGGCAGCGTAGCCACCGGACTCAGAATGCGGCCCGACAAAATGCTGCACGCAATCAGGCTGCCCATGGTGACTTCGCCGCGCGATACCAGCAGCGCGCCCATGGCCACCATCAGTGCATAGGACAGCTGGTGCATGGCGGCCATGTAGTATTGCGAGTGCTCGCTGAGTTGGCGCATTTCCAGCTCGTTGCCGCGCGCGTCATCGGTGGTTTGCTGCCAGCGCGAGAGCATGCGCCAGCCGCCCTGGCCTGACTTGATGGTCTCCGCGCCCTCAATGGCTTCCACCAGCAAACCGGTTTTCAAATTGCTGGCCTGCATGGCCTGGCCGCCCAGCGCCTCCACCCGGCGCAAATTGAACAGACCCAAGGCCAAGGAAAGCAGCATAAAAACCAGGGGAATGCCCGCAATCGGGCCGGCAATGGCGCCAATCACCACCACGTAGAGAAACACAAACGGAATATCAATCAGCCACTGCGTAGGCACGGTGGCGATGAACGAGCGCACCGTCTCATAGCCCCGCAGCTGTCCGGCCAGCGCACCGACGCTGCTGGGCAATTGGTCCATGCGCAGCGCCAAAAAGCGCATAAACACCGAGCGCGCCAAGCGGCCGTCTACCTCGTCCACCAGCTTTTCAGTCAAGCGCGCGCGCACCAGCTTGACCACCAGCTCAAACACCACCGCGCCCAGCATGCCCAAGGTCAGCGCCAAGAGGGTTTGGCTCGCACCCGTGGGCACCACGCGGTCGTACACCTGCATGCTGTAGAGCGAAGTGGCCAGCGCAATCACGTTGATCAGCACACCACCGAGCACCAATTCACCCAGTGTGCCCCGGTGCTGAAACACCTCGTCCCGAATCAACCGAAACACCGGGCTGTTGCTGGCCTCAAAAGGCTTGGCGAGGCGCAGCTTGGCAAACTCAAAGCCCGCCAAGGCGGGCAAGGCTTTCTCCGTCCACTGGTTTTTGTCGGCGTCAAACCACTCGCTCACCCATTGGTTTTGGCCATTGCGCCCACGCAGCAGCCCCCATTGCCCCTGCGCATCCACCAGAACGCCGGGCATTTGACTCGGGTCTACCGTGCGCCCCGCGCTCCACTGGGCCTTGGGCAGCTGCAAGGTGTGCAGCACGCTGGCCACCACGGCCCGCGGCTTGGCGGCCGAGTCCGCCAGAGGCTCTAGGGCGGCCTGCAGAGCCAATCGGTCCAGTGCCTGCCCTTGCACTTGGGCTAGCCGCATCAAAGTGGCATACAACTGTTTCATGGGTTCGTTTTTCCGGGTAACAAGCTATCGAGCCCTTGGGTGTAGAGGGCCAGGCGCCACGACAGCAGCACCCGCGCAGTCAGCAGGTCGGCCAAGTCGGTTTCTGCTTGGGCAAGTTCGCGCGCACTGTTCATGACCTCGACCCAGCTTTTGCGTCCCGCCAAAAACTGTCGATCCCACGCTAGCGCAGTGGCACGGCTAGCCTGCAGGCTGGCTTCGAGCTCCACCAAGCGGGCCTGTACCGTGGCCCGCTGGGTCCAGTCTGCAAGCACTTGCTCAGCCAGCGCGCGCTGGGCGTTTTCCACATCGGCCCGTGCAACCGCCACCTTGTTTTCTGCAGCATCAATGCCCGAAAACGTCGACAAGCCAGCGCCCAGCTTGGACTGCAAACCGACAAACAGGCGTTGCGCGTCGGGCACACCGGCCACCGCTGCGTTGCCAATTTGGTATTCGGCGCGGGCATACACCTCCGGAAAGCGCTCGCTTTTGCGCTCCACCACGTCAGCCTCTTGTACCCGCACCGTGGCTTGCAGGCGACGCACCGCCGGGCTGCGCTTCACCGAGGCGTCCACAGCCTGGGCTGCATCCATGTCCGGCAGCTCTCGCAGGGGCGCGCTGAGCAAGGCTGCGGCTATCGGCGCACCGGTCAGCTGCTCCAGGCGCATGCGCGCGGTTTCGGCCTGCACCACCACAGCTTGCAGCTGCGCCCTTGTCTGGGCCAAACGGCCATCGGTCAGCACCTTTTCGGTGGGAGCGGACGCGCCGTCATCCACGCGGCGACCGACCTGGGCTTGCAAGCGCTGGTGCGTGAACACACTGGTCTGCAGCGCGGTTTGCTTCAGTTCTGCGGCATAGCCATCCGCCCACGCTTGCAGCACCCTCAAAGCCAACTGCTGGCGCACGTCGTCCAAATTGTTGGCTGTTGCGTCTGCACTGGCCTGGGCTTTCTCCACGCCGGCCGTCAGTCGGCCGTGGGTCCACAGAGGCTGCTGGAGTCGAAAAATCTTCACCGTTGCGTTTTGCAAGTAACTGGGGTCTTGCCGCGCTGCGCTGACTTGCTCGATAGACACCGAAGGCGTGGGATAAAACTGCTGGCGCGCGTAGTCCAGCTCTGCGGCTGCCACGGCCCGCTGGCTGCGCTGGCCTTGCACCGATGGATGCGTGGTGACAGCTCGCTCCAGCAACTCAGGAAGACTCTGCGCTTGGACCAGCGCGGTGGCAACCGCGAACCCCAATCCCAACCCCAGCGAAGCGCCGCGCCATCCCCCCATTGAACTCTCCCATTCATCGGCAGGCCCAGCGCCTGACGTTGCTAGCCAACCATTCTAGTGAGGCACCGCCCTAGCACTTGACCCAATGGGTGCACCTCTTGCCAGCCCGCACGAGCCAAGGAAAAGCCGTTTTTGGTCCGTCGGCGTGGCGCGGCTCAAGAAGCTTGCACACCCCCTACCCCTCCCCCGAGCCTCTTACTCGCGCCTGTTCGGCGCTCCACCCCCCAAACAGAGGCCTATGAATATCTGATTAATTAACTAAATATTTACCATAAATATTGATTTTAAATAATTCAATAAATTCACCAATATCGACTGATGAAATCCTTATCTTTGCCCGAATAAGTTGAATAAATTATTTAAGTTGATTTAAACAAAAAAACTTGATTATTTGATTTTTATAACCCGTATTCGAAAATAGTTCCATGCAGGTTTTTTTAAAGGGTAAAAAAATGCGGTGTTGATGCTTTGGATGTAATTCGAGCCAATGTTCTTGATTTATAAAAACTGTATCGAAATTTATTGTTTTAACCACGCTGAGCATATTTTTTCTCAGCGCGTCAATTTAACAAATTAAAAAATTTCAAAACACCACTTTGCGATCAATTTTTCAGGATTTAGGAACCCATGGCCACTTCAGTAAAGAAAACAGAGCTTTTCCTCTTTGACGGCAAATCGGCCAAGCCCCTCAAAATGGGACAAGAGAACATCCTAAAAATCAAAGCCGGTGAACATTACCGCCTTGTTGGCGACGCAGCAAGCAACAACCGCAACCCTGTCAAAGCGGTGGCCAAAGCCAAAGGCAAAGACCTGCTGGTCGAATGCGAAGACGGCACACGCATCACCCTGGTGGACTACATGACCGAATGCCGTGACGGCGTTTGCGACCTGATTCTTCCGGGCGATGACTACCCGCTAGCCTGGGCGCAATTACAGGGTGCAGCAGACGCCAGCGCAGCGGCTGCGGCACCTGCCAATCTGGGCGGGCAAGTGGCAGCGTTGGAGAGCTCCACGCCAATTACCGCAGTCAAGGCGGCAAGTAACGACAACGGCATGCTCTTAGGCGTAGCAGGGGCCGCACTGGGTGGACTCGCGTTGGGCGGCGGCGGAAGTAGCGGGGGATCTACCCCGCAGCAGAATCCCACCCTGGTGAGGGATACCGCTTTAGAAAAGATACGAGCGGCAGCCGAATCTAACAATGCCCAAGACGACACCATAGGTCTGACGGTCTACAGCGACGCAGGCGTAACCGGTGTCACCAGCGCAAACTTGTCAGCCATCAACTCTGCGCTCAACAGCCCTTTTGTGAACGGCGCACGTGCCGACACCACGGCCGAGGTGCAAGCGATTGTGGACGCTTACAACCGCATCTTGAGCGGTGCGGACAGCAACGCGGCCAACAACAACGCTCCTATCAGCGCTGTGGACTACACCACCCTTGGCGTAACCGGCCTCAACGAGCGCAGCGCCAGCCTGCTGGGCGATGTGGTGGACGGGTCAGCCACCACTGCCGTGGACACCGTGACCAAGCTCCAAGGCTTGGCCACTGCGGCGCAAAACGTAATCGACGCGGCTGCCAGCAAAAAAACGCTAGAGCTGAAAGACCTTACCGCGCTGGGAATCACCCAAGTCAAAAGTGACGAATTGGCGGCCGTGCAACAAGCCATTGATGCAACCAATGACGACGGCACTGGCGTGGACACGCTTGATGAGCTAAACCAGGTGGTTGCAAAAGCAATAGCGGACTACCGCGCAATACAGGCCGTCGCCCAGGCTCTGGACGTCATCAGAGACGCAGCTCAGAACAACACCGCCACCGCCACCAGCCCGGATGCCAGCGTGTACGCCGCCGCCGGTGTCACCGGCGTTACCGCCGCCAACCTCGCGGCAATCAACTCGGCGCTTGAAAGCACTTTTGTGGATGGCGCACGCGCCGACACCACAAAAGAAGTCCAAGACATCGTGAACGCCTACAACGAGATCCTGAAAGAAGCCAACGACACAGCGGACGATGCCACACCAAACGCAGACCCGGTGGCCTTGACCTACACCACCATCGGCGTGACCTTGGGCGCCACCGCCACCGACGCAGAGAACCTGAGTCTGTTCAATGACGCCGTGGGCGCCAGTACCCAGGGCGATGTCGATACGATTGACGAGCTTGATGCCTTGGCAGCCATCGTCAAC
>JARXAU010000038.1 GCA_029865675.1 Rhodoferax sp. | reverse complement strand
ATTACGCCAGCGTGTTTGAGCTGCTGGCCGCAGTGCTGCTCTCGGCCCAGGCCACCGACGTGGGCGTGAACAAGGCCACGCGCGGCCTGTTTGCCGTGGCCAATACGCCGCAAAAAATCATCGCGCTGGGCCTCGGGGGCCTAGAGGCACAAATCAAAACCATAGGCCTGTTTCGCAGCAAGGCGCGCCATCTGTTGCAAACCTGCGAGATTTTGGTCGCGCAACACGGCGGCGTGGTGCCCCGCACCCGCGAGGCGCTCGAAGCCCTGCCCGGCGTGGGGCGCAAAACCGCGAATGTGGTGCTCAACGTAGCCTTTGGCGAACCCACCATGGCGGTAGACACCCACCTGTTTCGCCTGGGTAACCGCACCGGCCTGGCACCAGGCAAAACGCCCTTGGCCGTCGAACTCAAACTGCTCAAACGCATCCCCCAAAAATACCTGGTCGATGCCCACCACTGGCTCATATTGCACGGCCGCTACGTCTGCCAAGCGCGCAAGCCGCAGTGCGGCAATTGTGCGGTGGCGGGGGTTTGTGGGTTTAAGGGAAAACGATGAAACTATTTCTATTGCTCATGGCATGGCTTGCATGCCTGGCCTATGCAGAGCCAGCTACCGAAGTCCGTCAATGGGAAATAACCATTGACGGGGACGAGGAAGCTCCGCGAAAGTACGCCTACAAACCGTTTTCAAATATAGACAAGGAATACGCGCAGAAAATCAACGAAATATGTTGGTGGAATATTGCGGATGACTATAAAAATAAATCAATTTCAGAAAATATTCAGGCCCAATACACCAAAAAATTTTTGAAAATACGCAACATCGGAACATGGGGAAAATGGAATGTAATTGATGTAAGCAATGCAAATATCAATCACAAAGGAATTTTGCTGCAAGACAAGAATAAAAAATACTACATACTGTATTTGCAATTCGATGAGGCTATTTCCGTTGACTTTTTACCGTTTATAGCAAATGTCCAGGGTCGCGAAATATTAATCGCCGATGTAGAACTTTCGGGAACTGCGCGAGAGCATACTGAAAATTACTTTGTATTGGATAGCTTGGGCAATCCTGCAAAAATTGATCTTTCAGCAATTCGAAAGGCGATCAATAAAGCCGTTCCAACAGGCTGGGGCGTTTGGAAAGGTGGTATTGACATTCGAGACCCTGCATACAGCTCACCGGTTTGGAAAAGAAATGATGCAAACTGCTGTCCAACCGGTGGTGAAATCACCATCCACTTCAGCTTGGTCGGAGCTGCGTTGCAGGTGAACCGCGTCCACTATGACCAACACCGCAAGCAATAGCGCGAAACTCTAAGCCCGCACTTCCCCCTGCCCCAGCACCACGTACTTGAGCGAGGTTAGCCCCTCGATGCCCACCGGGCCACGGGCGTGGAATTTGTCGGTGCTGATGCCGATTTCTGCCCCCAGACCGTACTCAAAACCGTCGGCAAAGCGGGTGCTGGTGTTGACCATGACGCTGGCTGAATCTACCTCGCGCAAAAAGCGCTGGGCGTGCATGTGGTCGCGGGTGAGGATGGCGTCGGTGTGGTGGCTGGAATAGTGGTTGATGTGGCAAATAGCCGCGTCCACGCCGTCCACCACCTTGATGCTGATGATGGGCGCCAGGTATTCCTCAAACCAGTCTTGCTCGCTGGCAATCTGCAGATTGGCGCCGGGCACTGCCGCCAATATCGCTTTCGCTTCGGGACAGCAGCGCATTTCCACGCCTTTGGCGGCGTAAATCGCGCCTATGCGGGGCAAAAAGGCGGCTGCCACGCCGCGCGCCACCAAGAGGCTTTCGCTGGCGTTGCAGGGGCTGTATTTTTGGGTTTTGGCGTTGTCAGCCACCGCCACCGCCATGTCCAGGTCGCAGGGGTCGTCCACATAGGTGTGGCAGTTGCCGTCCAGGTGCTTGATGACGGGCACTTTGGCGTCGCGGCTGATGCGCTCAATCAAGCCCTTGCCGCCGCGCGGAATGATCACGTCCACAAACTGCGGCATGGTGATGAGCTCGCCCACCATGGCGCGGTCGGTGGTTTGCACCAGTTGCACCGCGTGCGCGGGCAGGCCGCTTTCTACTAGGGCCTGCTCGACCAGCAGCGCCAGCGCCTTGTTGGAATCAATCGCTTCCGAGCCGCCGCGCAAGATGCAGGCGTTGCCGCTTTTGATGCTCAGGCTCGCGGCCTCAATGGTCACATTGGGCCGGCTCTCGAAAATCATGCCAAACACGCCAATGGGCACGCGCATCTGGCCCACGCGGATGCCACTGGGCTGCTGCTTCATGCCGATGATCTCGCCAATCACATCGGCCATAGCGGCAAGCTGCTCGCAGCCTTGGGCGCAGGTTTCCAGCACTTTGGGTGCGAGGCGCAGGCGGTCCACCATGGGCGCGGCAAGTCCTGCGGCGCTTGCGCGGTCCAGGTCTTTGGCGTTTTCAATTTGCAGCGCGGCGGTGTTGTCGCGCAGCAGGGCGGCCAGCCGGGTCAAGGTCTGGTTTTTGCGCGCGGTGCTGGCAGCGGCCATCAGGGCGCTGGCGGCTTTGGCTTGGGCGCCCAGGGTTTGGGCGAGTTGGGCAATGGTGGGTGCGGTCATGGAAGGCGGTTTCATCAGAGGCTGGGTAGCGTAAAAGAACTTTCATGATGGGGGTGCTGCGCACCCTCATGAAAGTCAGCAGCTATTGTGCCCGCCCTACAGGTAGCGCGCGTAGGCGATGGTGACCGTGCTTTTGCCGTTGTTGTTGGTCAGGGTGCTGGGCAGAGATTGGGCGTTGATCGTGGTGCTGGCGCCCAGGCTGCTGTACTTGGTGGTTTGGGCCGAGTTGCTCACGCCCAGGCCCTGGGCGCTGATATAGCCCCGGATGGTGGAACTACCCGCGCTGGTAAACGCGTTACCCGCAAGCACATAGCCAAAGGCATTGGTCGAGGAGGCCAACACGATGTTGCCCCCCACATAGCTGCTGGCCTGGTAGGTGCTGCCGCTAAAGCTGCCGGCCATGTAGGCGTAGCTACCCAGACCGGCGGCGGCAGTGGCGTCGTAGCTGGCGCTGGCGGTGTTGCAAAAGTTGCTCGGGTAGTAGGCGATGGTGGCGCCAGCGGCCGTGGTGCACACGCCGCTGGGGGCATAGGTGGTGCCGTCCACGGCGCCGGAATAGCCGGCGTAGCTGGGCGCGTAGGTGACGTGGCTGCCACTGGTGGCAATGTTGCCGGTGGCAATAAAGGTGTTGTAGTAGGTGCCGTTGCCCGCGTCCAGGTCGCCACTGAACCAGGCCACGCCGGGGCGGATCGCGTTCATGTCGTTGCCCACATACCAGCGCTGGTTGGACGCGTCGTAGCGGATGCACTGGGACGACAGGCACAGGTTCATGGTGGCGTTGTTTTGGTTGCAGGTGCTGTTGCTGGTGGCGCACAGGTAGTCGTAGCGGGCGTTGCCGTTGGCGTTGCCCAGCAAGTAGGTGCCGTCGGTGACGCTGTTCACGTTTTTCACGTCCACCAACAAATTACCAGCGCTCACATAAAAGGCGTAGTTGGCATAACTGCGGTAGTCGGTGGCGTTGAATTGGTTGTCCGGCGTGATGGACACCGCCGCCACGGCCGTGATGGTGGGGCTGGGCCCGCCGGTGGTGACCGTGCCGTTATAGCCAAAGCCGTTGCCCACAATGCTGCCACCCACCGTGCCGCTGATGTTGGCGCCACTTCCCTTGAGCACCAGGTTGTTGCCCGCAACCAAGCTGCCGATGGTGCCGCTGCCCATGTACACATTGCCTTTGCTGCGCACGCTAGTTGCCTCGCCGTTGTTATTACCCGTGAACAGGTCCACGCCCGCGCCCAGTGGCTCGGCGCAAGTGGCTGCCACGTTGCTAGCACCCCCGCCGGTAGAGCCGGTGGCGCTGCAACTGTTGGTAAATGCCGTGTCGCCCAGGGCCGCCAAGGTGCCGTTGCCGGTGGTGGCCATATTGATAGAGCCGTTGGCCGTGGCCACGCCACTGACCTTGGTGCCCCCGCCGCCACACACATGGCGCCGGGCGTTGATGGTGACCACCTGCACGCCGCCGCTAATGACCACGTCGCAGTTGGAGTTGAGTATTTGGTAGCTCGATCCGCTGCCGATGTTGATGGTGCCGGTGGCGTTGATGATGTCAGCGCCGGTGATGCTATTGCCCCCCGTGCTCAGGTCGCCTGCGATGTTCATCACGCTCTGCGCAGACGCGTCTTTGTTAATGGTGATGCTGCCTTCGAGCTTGGTGTTCATGCCAGACTTGAATACGGTGCTCAGGGTGCTCAGGCCGCTCGTGCCGCCGCTGACGGTGTAGTGCAGTTCCAGCGTGGCAGTGGACTTGGCTTTGGCCGACGTGGCCGCCGTGGTGCCGGTCACCTGGGCCACAAAGTCGCTGGCCGTAGAGGTGTTCATAAAGCGCGCGCCCATGGTGTCTGCGCCGGTAGAAAAGGTCAGCGCCGTGCCCGTCGCTGAGCCTGCCTGCACGCTGGCCAGCAGCGTGGCGCGCTGCGTGCTGGTCAGTCCTGCAAGGTACTGGCGCACCAGCTCTGCGGCGGTCCAGGCATTCATCTGCGCCTGGGTTTGGGCGTGCACCGTCAGGCTTTGGTCTTGGCTGGTGCGCACGTACTGCATGACCGCAAAGGTGCTGGCCACTACCGCCATGCCCACCAGCAGCGCCATGAGCACGGTGGCCACGCCGCGCTGGCGCGGGCGCTGCATACCGGGTGGGAGGTAGAGTGTCATGGTGCCTTGAAGTTGAACAAGCACTGCTGCTCGGTCAGCGGTGCGCCGCTGCGGTTGGTGCTGGACAGGGTCCACACCACATTGCCACTGCTGGCGGTCACACCAAAGGGTTTGCAAGCGGTGCTGGCCACGCTGAAGCGGATGGCGGTCTGGTCGTAAGCGTTACTGGCCTGGTTGGCCGGACGGTCGGCCCAGCGGGTGGAGGTCCAGCTCAGGCCGCTCCAACCGCTGACGCTGCCCGCGCTGCAGGCCACGGGACCCAGAAAAAACAAACCTCCACCGCCGCCATTGGTCGCTTTAAACAGCAAACCGGCGCATTGCGCGGTGCCCGTGGTGTTCATGGCCCACAGCACCGCGTTGCCGCTGGAGCCGGTGGCCACCGTACTTCCACTGAGCGTCCTGCCGGTGAGTGCCGCACCCGAGAGCACCACCAGCTGCGTGCCCAGACTGGCCGAGGCAATGCCATAGCCCGCGTCTTGCACTGCCAGACCCGTGCGCAGCAAAGCGGCGGTGAGTTGCGCGTCGGCCGCAGCGTCTTGCCCGGCTTGGCCCCCATAGCGGGCACTCACCTTGTACATCGACAGCATGGCAAGCGCCACCACCATAGACACCAGCAAGCCCACCATGAGGCTGATCAGGGATTCACCGCCTTGGCGGCTTCTGCTGGGACGCATCACCACGCTGCGCCCCCGCTATCGGCCAAAAGAGACCACGCCATTGCCACCGAAAAGCGCGCTGGCGGTGGAACCATCGTCCGTAGTGGCCAGAGTGGCGGGGACTTGCAAGCTGGTGGCTGCGGCCTGGCCCGCGCCAGTGAGGGTGGGCGTAACCGTGCTGCAAGCCAGTGTATAGGGCACGCTCTGGGTGCTCGCAACCGCCCCGGCCGTGCCGCCCGCGCTGTTGACATTGTTCAGGCGCAACTCGAAGCTGCCCGCGCCGCTGGTGCACCAGGCGGCCAGGTCGGCGGGCATGGCCAGCATGCCGCGCATGGCGAGCACGGCCATGGTTTGTGTGCTGTGGTAGCGCTGCGCAGAAAGCGCACGCGCCGCGCTGTAGGCCATGCCCAAACCCAGCGCCGCACTGAGCACCATGCCCACGGATGCTTCGAGCAGCATGCTGCCGCGTTGGCGTTGGCGTTGGCGGTGGCGTTGGCGTTGGCCCAGCAGCGCCACCCCTTTGTGACGGAGCAGGCCCATGGCACGTTCAGAGCAAGGAACCAGTGGCGTCATTGGCAGACACTCCTCTCACCAAGGTGTAGCTCGGTACCGTGCCCGTGGTCGGCACGCCCCGGTTGTTCAGGCCCACGGTGGCACTGCTGCTGGCCGTCACGCTGGAGCCGCCCAGAGTGAGCGCAACCGCCGACGGAAAGTCTGCCGACCACAGCTTGTTGGAGCCGCTGCTGGCACAGTCGGCGAGGCTGGGGTCGCCTTTGCACACATAGACGGTGCTCAAGCTCGCGCCGATGACAACCTTGATGCCTGCGGCGGCTTGGTTGCTTTGCGCTGCGTTGGGGTTGCGCAGCGCCAAGGCCTTGGCCAGCCCGTAGCCCGCAAGCAGCTTGCTTTGCGCGTCTTTCACTTGGCTGCTGTAGATCCAGTCTGTCAGAAACGGTGCACACGCCAGCAGCAAAAACGACATGATGGTCAGCGTAATCATCAATTCAACCAGGGTGTATGCCTGTTGCAGGCTCCGGGACCTCATCGCCTGGGGCCTTACCAAGACGTAAATCCGCAGGCGCCGCTTGACGGCGCGCTGCGCACGTTGGCATGGGTCAGGGTCAAGTCGCAACTGCTGCTCATGGTGCCAGTGCCCACCGCCCGGACGGTAAATGTGGAACTCGTGCTGATCACGGAGTAGGTGAAGTAGCTGGCCTGCGAGGGCGTCCACGAGGTGAAATTGGTGGCCCCCCCGGCGATGGTGGTGTAGGCGCTGTACACCGGGTAGCTCAGGGTTTTTTGGAAGGTGTTTTCCATGGCCAGGGCCATGCCCACCAGGTCCGAGGTCGCGGCCTGTGCCCGGCTTTTGGTCACATAGCTTTTGTACGAGGGCAAGGCAATGGCGGCCAAGATTGCCACGATCGCCACCACGATCATCAGTTCGATCAGGGTCAAGCCCCCAGAAGCGCGCCAACGGGCAGCCCGCTCTAGGGGCGCCGATTGAAGAATTTTTACGAAATAGCCGCTCATAGCGCTATTTTAACATATATTTTATATTTCGTAATTAAATTACAAATAATGTTTTAAAGATTTTAATTGTGAAAAAACTAGACTGCGACCCCTGAGCGGGCCTCCAGCGGTTTGGGATGGATGAGATACAGCGCCCGTTGACGCATGAAAGCTAGTGGCGCGGTGTGGGCTTGGCCGCAGCGCTGCCCGTTGCGCACAAACGGCACAGGTGCTGCGCCAGCCGGTGCAGCGCTTGCCAGCCGCTGGCGGGCCAGTCGGGCTGCTTGAGGCCTTTGACAATGCCGTCCACCACCTGGGCTGACTGCAGCAAGTCGGCCAGCGCGGCGGCGCTCAGGCGTGGCAGCACGCGCTCGAACAGGCGCTCTTTGTTGCCCCAAATGCGGTTTTCGCTCAGCGCTATGGGCAGCGGGCGGCCCTGGCCCATGGCGTCTTTGACGCGCTTGAGCGCGCGGATGTCTTCAGCCAGCGTGTAATGCACCAGCACCTCGGCCTCGCCCTCGGCTTGCAGGCCGTCAAGCATGCGCTGTACCCGCAAGGCCTGACCGGCCAGCACGGCTTCGGACAGCTTGAACACGTCGTAGCGCGCCACGTTCAGCACCGCGCTTTCCACCTGCGCCAGGGTCAAGACCCCGACGTTATCAGCGCTGGGTGGGAACAACAAGCCCAGTTTCTGGATTTCTTGGTGCGCAGCGAGCAGGTTGCCCTCTACCCGGTCGGCAAAAAATTGCAAGGTGTGCTGGCCCTCTTCGCCCGCAGCCACGCGCTGGCCCTGCGCGGCCAGGCGCTGGGCAATCCACTGCGGCAGCGCGGCGCGCTCCACCGGCTCCACCTGCACGCTGATGCCATGGTTTTCCAAGGCCATAAACCAGGCGGTGGACTTGGTCGCCTTGTCTAGGCGCGGCAAGAGCACGACGGTCAGCGTGCTGTCACTGCCCTGCGCTTGTTCGGCCAGTTGCTGCAAGGCGGCGCTGCCTTCCTTGCCGGGCTTGCCGCTAGGGATGCGGATTTCGATGATTTGCTTGTCGGCAAACAGGCTCAGGCTGCCTGCGGCGGCCAGCACCTCGCTCCAGTCAAAGTGTGCTCCGGCCACGGTGTGAGCGCTGCGCTCGCCAAAGCCCTGGGCGCGGGCGTGGGCGCGCAAGGTGTCCAGCGCTTCAAGCTGGAGCAGCGGCTCGTCGCCGTGCAGGGTGTACAGGCTTTTGAGCCCGCGTTCCAGGTGCCGGGCCAGCTGCGCGGGGGCAATTTGCATGGCGGCGTGTAGCCTAGGGCGCGAGCGACTTGACGGCGGCCAGGCGGCGCACCAGCTGCTGCACGATGTCGGTTTGCATGTCGCGGTACAGCAGCACCTCTTCGGCCTCTTTGGCCAACACCGCGGTTTCGTTAAAGCTGATGTCGCGCTGCAAGGCGATCTCGGTGGGTGCAATCAGCTCCACACCCGCCGGGGTGCGCAGGCGAAACGTCACCCGCAGGCGCAACTGAAACTCACGTACC
>JARXAU010000033.1 GCA_029865675.1 Rhodoferax sp. | reverse complement strand
CTGCACGGCGACAAGAGCCAGGACGAGCGGCTCAAGGCGCTCGAAGCCTTCAAAAGCGGCGAAGTCGATTTGCTGGTCTGCACCGACGTGGCCGCGCGCGGCCTGGACATCAAAGATGTGCCTGCGGTGTTCAACTTTGACCTGCCGTTCAACGCCGAAGACTATGTGCACCGCATTGGCCGCACCGGGCGCGCAGGCGCGTCCGGCCTGGCGGTGAGCTTTGTGGGCGGCAAAAACGACGCCCGCTTGCTGGCCGATATTGAGAAGCTGATCAAGATCAAGGTGGAACTTGAGGCCATTGAATTCCCGCAGGACACGCCCGATATTGCGGTGCAGGGCCGCATCAACGACGGCCGTCGCATGTACAGCGATGCCGCACGCGATGACTCCCGCCGCCCCACGCGTGCCCACAGTGGTGCGGTGCGCGACGTGGCCCACGAAGGCCAGTTCGCCCGCCCGGCACGCGACGAGCGCGCGCCCCGGCGCGACTACACACGGCCACCCGCCGCGCCGCGCGACCCGTTTTTTGACAAACCGTACGAGCCCAGCGTGGCGCCTGAGGCGGCACCGTCGTGGGAGGCTGCGCCGCGTTCGGGTGTGCGCAGCATTTCGGCCAACATCAAGCCCAAACGCCGAGTGGCGGCCTTGTTTAAGGCCGAATAGCCAGCCGGTGCCGCTGGTACTCCGGTGCCTGGACTGGTCAGGCTAGAGCCGATCTGGCTTTCGCGCCGGTTCGCAATGCACCTGGTGCAAGCTCCAGGCCAGCGGTCCGAGACCTTGATGGGGGTCTACACGCAGGGCGCTCAGACACCCGCCCCACACACAGCCCGTGTCCATGGCCACGACGTCTCGCCGCGCCAGGGGTCCTAATGCAGACCAGTGCCCAAATACAACCGTGTCGTGCGCGGTGGCCCGACCTGGCACGTCAAACCAGGGCATCAATCCGCTAGGGGCTTGGGCGGGGCCTTGTTTGCTGGCGAACTCCATGTGTCCTTGTGCATCGCAAAAGCGCAGGCGCGTCAGCGCATTGACAATGACCCGCAGTCGCGCTGTGCCCTGCAGAGACTCACTCCAAGCCGAGGGTGAGTCGCCATACATGGTGCCCAAAAAATCACCGTACAGGGGGCTACGCAGCACGTCTTGCACCTCGGCGGCTAAGTCGAGGGTGCGGTCTACGCTCCATGGGGGTAGTACGCCTGCGTGTACCAGCAAGATGCGTTGACCCGCCACATCAAGCCGCAGAGCCAGTGGCTGTTGGCGCAGCCAGTCCAGCAACACGCCGCAGTCGGGGGCTGACAGCACGGCGTCCAGCGTGTCGCCTCGGCTGGGGCCCCGCACCCCATGCGCGATGGCTAGGAGATGCAGGTCGTGGTTTCCCAGCAGGCAGTGTGCGGCACCGCCTAGGGCCATGAGTCGGCGCAGCACACCCAGCGAGTCGGGGCCGCGGTTGACAAGATCACCCAATAGGTAGAGCGTATCCCGGCTGGGGGAAAAGGAGATTTCGTCTAGCAAGCGCACCAGGGCGGTGTTGCAGCCCTGGACATCGCCGATCAAGTAAAGTGCCATGTGTTCATTTTCGTGCCAGATTCATGGAATTTTTGCTGATTGTTTTTTTGACACTGCTTAACGGCGTTTTTGCCATGTCTGAGCTGGCACTAGCGGGCAGCAAGCGTTCCCGGCTCGGTGCGCTGGCCGAGGCAGGAAACCAAGGTGCGAAGGCAGCGCTGGAGTTGTTGGGCAACCCCAACCAGTTTTTGTCTACGGTGCAAGTGGGCATTACTTCGATTGGCGTGTTGAATGGCATCGTGGGCGAGGCGGCGTTCAGCGATAGCGTGGCTGGCTGGCTACTCGCGTTGGGCGCTTCGGAAAAGGCCGCGCACCTGAGCGCGACGGCGCTGGTGGTGACTGCAATTACGTTCACTACCATCATTTTTGGTGAACTGGTGCCCAAGCGCATTGGCCAGCTCCACCCGGAGACCGTGGCCTGCTGGGTGGCCCGTCCGATGCTCTGGCTGGCCCGCGCGGCCAAGCCATTTGTCAAGCTGCTGTCGAGCACTACGGCTGCCACACTCGCGCTGTTGCGCATAGACACCAATGCAACGCGCGCGGTAACCGAAGAAGAAATCACGGCCAGCCTGGAGGAGGGTGTGGACGCTGGCGTGATTGAGCAGCATGAGCACCAAATGGTGCAAAACGTGTTTCGTCTGGATGAGCGTCCCCTGACCTCGCTCATGACGCCGCGCACCGACATGCAGTGGCTGGACGCTTCCGACACCGTAGAGCGCAGTTTGGTTTTGGCGGGATTGGCGGGTGGCAGGGGTGCGCATTCTTGGTACCCGGTGTGCCGAGGTTCTTTGGATGAGGTCATTGGCACCATCAGCGTGGCCCAACTGTTGGACCTGCGTGAGCAGCCTAAAGCGCTTATCAGCCTGCATGTGTCGCCTGCGGTGTTTGTGCCTGAAACATTGAGTGGCATGGAGCTGTTGGAGCAGTTTCGTTTGCATGCGGGTCGGCTGGTCTTCGTGGTGGATGAGTATGGGGTGGTGCAGGGCATGCTCACGCCGCGCGACTTGTTGGAGGCGATTACCGGCGAATTGCAGGTCGGAGCACAGGCCGACGCGTGGGCGACTGAGCGCGACGATGGCTCGTGGCTGCTCGATGGCGTAATGCCTTTAGGCGAGTTAAAAGCCCGGCTTGGCATGGACGAGCTGCCTGCAGAGGAGCGCGGTCGATACAACACGCTTGCAGGGCTGCTCATGTCCATATCTGGACGCCTGCCGCTGCTGGGGGAGCGGGTTGCATGCCAAGACTGGATCTTCGAAGTAGTAGACCTAGACGGTAGGCGCGTGGACAAAGTGTTGGCAGTGCGCAATACGAGGGCGCAAGCGGCACACAGAGCGCACAAGGCACCAACGGCACAATAAAACGCCGCGCTATGCGCGACCGGCCATCTGGTACGCCAGCAAGCCCAGCCATTCGTGCAGCAGCAACGCCCATTTGCGACTGCCGCGCACTAGGGAATAGGCGGTCCAGGGCGTGCGGTTGCCGGTGCTGAAATCGACCGCGTAAGGTGTGACGTTCCATCCGGCTTTTTCGAATGTGGCCAAGGACCGGCGCATGTGCCACGCCGATGTGACCAGCAACCAGCGCTGCGTCGGATCCACCCCCGGTAAACGTGCGCTCAAAACTGCGTTCTCAAAAGTCGTGCGCGACTGGTTCTCTACCAGCAAGCTCTGCGGCGGCAGGCCCAAGGAGGTGTAAAAAATCTGGGCGCGCGCTGCCTCGGACAAACCACGTTCCAGCAAGTCACCCTCGCCGCCGGAAAATAGCAGTTGCAGAGCGGGGTTTTGTCGCAGCAGCACCAGGGGAGCCACCATGCGCTCGGCGGCGTCGTTCAAAGCGAACTGGGTGCGCCCTTCCCACACGCGTGACGGTTCCAGCGCGCCACCGAGTACCACTACACCGTGGTAGGACTGCAGTTCTTGCACGCTCGGCGTACCTGCGTAAGGGTCCTCTAATTGCCGCAACAGCGCATCAGGCAGCGGTTCCCAGCCTTGGAGGAGCACTGTGAACAAGGCCAGCCACAGCGCGCGTCGGCCCCAGCGCTGGCCCGCCGTGGAGGCCCTGCCCAGCAGCAATAGCGCCGTGAGCATGAGCGCCGCTGCCCAAGCCAGTGGCTGGGTCAAAAAAACCAAGAGCTTGGATGCAAGAAACACGGCTTGGCGCTAGATCACTTTGGCGCTTGGGCGTGTTGCCATGCGGTCGCGCCATTCCTGCAAGGCATGCAGGCCGAGCTCTGCGGGGCTGAATTTGAGCAGGGCGCGCCCGAACTCCAAGGCGCAAAAGGCGGTGATGTCGGCAATCGTGAAGCGTGCCCCGGCCATCCAGGCCTGCGCTTGCAGCAGCTGGTCAAACACTGCCGCGTTCTGTGCAAGCTTGCCCTTTTGCGACTGGCCAAAGTCGGCAAACTGGGGTGACTCCAGCGGGGCCAGGCCTGGATGCGTGTGGCGCACGGCGTTGGCGATGCCTAGCAACAACGTCCATTCGACCCGGCGGTCAGCCATCTCAACAAAGGCGCGCTCTTCAAAGTCGACGCCCATCAGGTTGGGCTCAGGGTGCAGGCCTTCGAGGTAGGTGCAAATGGCGCGCGTCTCGGTGAGCACCCGACCGTCAATGAGTTCGAGTGCGGGCACCTTGGCCAGCGGACTTTTGGCGCGAAAGGCGGCAGCCAAGTGCTCGCCCTGGTTCAGGTCCACCGGCACCAGGGTGATACCGCCGATGCTCTTTTCGGCTATGAACATTTGTACCCGGCGCGGGTTGGGTGCACGGGGGGCATAGTGGAGTTGCATGGGGATGATCTCTTCTGTGAAAAAGGGTGATTCAGGCCGCCAGCACGCGGCAAGCCTGCAATAACGCACGCGTCTTGAGCGCCTCGGCACGCGCGGCCTGGGCAAAGTCGGGGCCGCTGCTGGCGTAAATCACGGCGCGTGAGGAGTTGACGACGATGGGGGCTAGTGTGTGCTGGGCGTTGCCGCGCCAACCCGCGCGCACCGTCGCCGCCGCGTCGCCCCCCTGGGCGCCCACGCCGGGAATGAGCAGCGGCAGCTGGGGCGCCAGCGCACGCACCCGCTCGATTTCGCTGGGGTAGGTGGCGCCTACCACCAGGCCGAGCTGGCCATTGAGGTTCCAGGGGCTATTGGCGAGCGTGGCGATGTGCTCAAAAAGCGCCGGTTGTCCGGGCAGGTCGGCCAGGCGCTGGTTTTGCAGGTCGCCGCCGCCGGGGTTGGAGGTGCGACAGAGCAAAAAAGCGCCTTTGCCATGGTGTTTTAAGTACGGTTGCACCGAGTCCCAGCCCATCAAGGGCGAGAGCGTCACCGCATCAGCACCAAATCGCTCGAAGGCTTCGATCGCGTATTGCTCGGCCGTGTTACCGATGTCACCACGCTTGGCGTCCAAAATGACTGGCACTTGGGGGGCCACTCGGTGCATGTGGGCGATCAGGCGTTCGAGCTGGTCTTCGGCGCGGTGTGCGGCAAAGTAGGCGATTTGGGGCTTGAAGGCGATGACCAGGTCGGCGGTGGCGTCGACGATGGCAGCGCAGAACTCAAAAATCTTGCTGGAGTCACCACGCCAGTGCAGAGGAAATTTGGCTGGGTCCGGGTCCAAGCCAACGCAGAGCATGGATCGGTTGTCGCGTTCGGCAGCGCCGAGTCGGGCAAGAAAAGTCATGAGCCATTGTAGGCAGGCATCCACAGCATTTGCCCCCCAAGCTCTCCGGCTCAGGGGGCGAAAACGCCGCTTGAATCAAAGCCGCCTACTTGAACGGTGCTTTGACGAACTTGGCACAAATTCCTTTGAGCATGTGACGCCGCGTACCGTCTTTAAAGGTCAGGGTTTGCACGAAGGTGCCGTCGGTCAGGTCCAGGGTGAACTCTTCTTGCGTGATCATTTGGCCAAAGCGCTCAAACATGGCGGGGCGACTGACAAATGCCTTGCTGCCCTCCATGCGCAGCGTGCCTTTGCGGGATTCGGAGATGGTGTACTCGCCCTGGTACCAGCCCGATTTGGACTCAGGCTCTAAGCCAGCGACCACGATGTCGGCATAGACCTTGGGCTCGGAATTGAGCGCCCCTTGCGGTGTGGATACCGTCACTTCGCAGACGAAGTTGCCCCCTTTTTTTCCGAAGGCAGTCTCTAACTCACTGTCGCGAGAACCGGGTGCAGCGACGCCTAAATGCAGCCAACCCGCCTCGAACGCACCCCAGCCAGCGGCGGCAATTAGCAGCGCGGTGGCCAGTGCGGTGAGCAGAACTGCTGGCGTTGAGGATGGTTTTTTCATGACAGTCTCGGGGTCAAGACACAAGGGTCTTAGTTGGTGAAAATTTCACGGCCATTGAGCGCTTGCACTGGACGTGCGTTGCGCTTGAACGGAAAGGCGGTCACTTGCTCTTTGGCCACGTTGACGGTGGTCTTCAAAATGAAGAAACGTACGCCCTCGGTGCACGGCGGCGTGGTCAGCGAGCCCTCGTAGCTGAAGAAGTCAAACTCTCGCGGCAGCAGGTTGCCCGGGTTGAAGGTGACGGCGTCGGGGGCAATCTCCGGACCTTCTTCCAAAGGCATGTTGGCCCATAAAGTTTTGATGCCTGGGTTCTCATTGCCTTCTTTGAGCAACACACCCAAAACTGCGAGTTTGCCCTCGGCATTTTTATGCACAAAGTGGATCACCATGGCCATGGGCTTGCCGTCGAGCTTTTCTTCGCTCGGGCGATGAAAGTGAAACTGCAGCAGCTCATAGGCGACGCCGTCAATCCGCAGTTTGCTGCCTGCGGGCACGTTGACCTGGATGGTGTGGCCGTTGTTGACCATCTTCAACGGGCCTTCTTTGTAGTCGGTGGTGACCACGCTGCGCGTTTTGACAAAGGGCCCGCGGATGTCCAAGGGCGCTTGCGACTTGCCTTTGGCGCAGGTGGGGAACTCCTTGCCCCAGCGCTCAGGGCCCATTTCGCCGTCATAGGACCAGTGAGCTGTTTTCTTTTCGCCTGTTTTGTCGCCGGGCTTGCTGTGGTCGTCGCCGTTGTCCTTGGCTTGGCCCGCCTTTTCGCTGGATTTTTCTGTGGGCGCGTCTTTGCCGGATTTTCCTTGCGTGGCTCCCTCGGGCTTGAGCGATTGGGGCAGGCATTCCGCTAAAACAGTTACTTGCTCGCCCGCTGCAAGCAGTCCTAGTTGCGCTGCGCAGACGATGTTTTTGCGGTCGCCCAGTTCTGACAGGTCCAGCGCCTTGCGAAACGCGTCCACAGAGCCCGCATCCTCAGCGCCTTTGGTGAGCATGCGCAGCGCGCCCAAACCAACATGCCGTTCGGCCGAGAGCTTCTTTTGGGATTTGTAGGCGGTCTCTAAGTCTGCCAAGGTGGCACCATTGGCCAAGGCACCTTTGACGGCCGTGAGTTCCCGAGCCGCTTTTTCCAGTGGGGCCATCTCCGCGCGCAGGGCGGACATTTCCTCTTCGGCAGCCTTGATCGCATCGGTCTTTTCCTTGGACGCCTTGTCAGCCTCTTCCGAGGCCGTTTTGAGTTCGGTCACCTGTTTGGAGGCGGTCTGGTTTTGCTTCCAGTTGGTCCAGCCAAAGGCGCCCGCGCCTACCAGTGCCAGGGCCAAAATGACTTCAAAAATGGTTCTCTTCATGTTGTTTCTCGGTTTACGTGGTCAATGTAAAAGGTTAAGCAGTAGCAGCGGTATCGGTCGAATGCAAAAAATATGAAGCATCTATGGGTGATCCCCCCGAAACGAGATTCCGCTACCCGACGCGTCCGTGAGCATGATCTCTAGGCGCTTTACGGTTGCGGATCCGACCACCGTGTCGTGGATAAACGCTATTCCGCTCAGTGTGGTCTGGTTCCCTGCACTGGGTGCGCGCGCGCAGACCTTTCCGGGAGCGCTGGCCAGGGCCACGGAGGCGAGAAAATAGGGCTTCGCCGAGCCTTGTTGCGCCAAGCTCACACCAAGGTCGCAATTGCCAAAGTCTGTGTTGCCTTTGCCGTTCTGCACGCTCAGCCTTGCGGAGGTTTTGATGCTGCCCCCCGGGCCTGCATCTGCCCAGGTTCCGGTCCATTCGCGGTTAACTTCCGCACTTGTCGCCAACGCTGTGGCAGTGAACTGAATGCCGCTGCCCGCGTCCGTTAAATCAACGCCCATGAGCGCCATCTGGTAGGCACTGCTGGAGGCAGCGGAAACTGCGGCAGTGCCTGTTTTTAGCTTGTACTGCATGTCAAAAGACGTAATTTCAGCCAAGGCTGCGCCATTCGTCTGCAAACTCACCACGCCTCGGTACAGCACGGGCGGGTAGTAGTCTGGATCCTTGGAGGAGGGCATGTATAGCGCCATCCAGCTCGTCACTCCGTTCTGAGTCCAAACATAGCTCACAAGCTCCTCCCCAAAAGGGGTTGGGGCCATGCCGTAGGCGCCTGCCATCACGGTGGCGGGACTGCCAGCAGCGCCGGGTTGCCCCTGGTTGGGCGGTGCTGCGCGCGCGTCCCCGCTTGTGCCCGTGTTTGTGTTGGTGCTGCCCTGTCCCCCGCAGGCCCCCAGGAGCATGCCGATAATCAGGCACACCACAGGGCGCCACGCGCGCGAAGGCGGTAGCGCCGCACAGGGGTTGAATTTGGGCTTCATGCGCCCACCCAACCGGCCTGCAACCAATGGCAGTACCTTGGGCTGTAAGGCCATGCGATGTGGTGCACCGGTGTTTGTGCCGGGAACAATTGCTCGGTCAAATGGTCGAGCCATTCGCCCTCGGCACGCAAACCCTGGCTAAAGTGCCCCAAGTCGACCGTGTACTGGTCTGCATCGCTCGCAGGTCGGGCAGTCGGCTGCTCGCTGCGCTGCATCGCAGGCAGCCCAAGGCCGCGCGGGAAGCGCTGCGTACGGCCTGAAAAAGCATCATGCAGGCTGCCCCAGCGGCGGCCATGGAGACTGTGCATGACCTGTGTGATCTGCGTGCAGGCCGCACTGACCGACGGGTGGTGAAAGCGTAGCTGGCCCAAGATGTTGTCCAAGAGGACGACGGCGCCTGGGTGCGACCGCAGTGTTTGGGAAAGATCCGTCAGCGCATCGTGGGTGTGGCAATCGAGGGCAGTGCCGCAGGCCTTGAGTGCGGCGCCATGGCGGCGGCGAAACAAATTTGCGGCCCAAGGGTCTATGTCGACGGTGGTTACGCGCTGGAACCCGCGCAACCAAACGCTGTCCATCATCCAGCCCGCACTCGCGCCCACGATCAGCAGCTCGCCGCTACTGGTCCAGTGCGCGGGCATAGAGTGCAACCATTGCGCTATGTCGGCGCGGGTGGGTGCCCACCGCTTCTGGCTGCGCCAGGCATGCAGATGCCAAAACAGGCCGCCCGAGGGGTTCATACCGGGCGCGCTTGGTTAAATTGCAGCATCCCGAGTTCGTCCATGCTGTTTTGTTCGCGCTTCTGGACGAACTTTTGCACCGCCAAACGGTCGTTCTCGGCCAACGTTTTCATCTTCAGCCGCTCGGTCTCCGCCTGTAGCATGCGGTGCGTCAGGGTCTGCAGGCGCAGGTTCGAGGTCTCAATGTCGCGCTCCACCCGCTCACGCAGTTTCAGGAGTTGCGACATGAACTGGCGCTGGTTCATAGCGTCTGACATGCCTTTAGAGGTCTCTCTTGCTTCGGCCTGCGCACGGTACTCTTCGTACAGGTTTTCCAGCCGCAGTTGGCTGGCCAACAGTGCATCGCGCAGTTGCTCGGCCTGCGCCGTCTCGGCACGCAGTTGCGTGATTTTTTGCTCTGCCCGGCTCTCCAGGGCGGACCAGCAGGCGCGCGTTTTCATAGGCGGTTCCGGTCAACACGGTAACAAGCAACAGTGCGCATGGGCTTAAAGTTCCATCAGCACGCGCAAGTCGGTGCGGCAGCGGGCTTCGTCTTCGTCGGCGTGCATGTCTTGGCGCAGGTAGCGTTCCATGGATTCGCGCAGCGCAATCGCCTGGTCGATTTCGGCATTACTGCCCGCCTGGTAAGCGCCCACTTGGATCAGGTCCACGTTTTGCTGGTAGAGCGACCACAGGCGGCGAAAGCGATTGGCCAGCTTCAAATCCGTGGGCGAGAGCAGGTTTTGCATTACCCGAGAAATGGAGCCGGTCAGGTCAATCGCCGGGTAATGCGCCGCATCTGCCAGCTTGCGCGAGAGCATCACCTGGCCGTCGAGCGAAGCGCGTGCGATGTCGACAATCGGGTCGTTGCCGTCGTCTCCTTCGGCAAGCACGGTGTAAATGGCGGTGATCGAGCCATGGCCGTGGCGACCCACACCGGCGCGCTCAATCAGGTTGGGCAAGAGGGCAAACACCGAAGGCGGATAGCCCTTGGACGTAGGCGGCTCGCCAATGGCCAGGCCGATCTCGCGCTGTGCGTGCGCCACACGCGTCAGGCTGTCGACCAGCATCAGCACGTCCTTGCCCTGGTCGCGAAAGTATTCGGCCACCACGTGCGTGAGGTGCGCGGCTTTGAGGCGCAGCACCGGCGACACATTGGCCGGCGCGGCAATCACCACCGCTTTGGCCAAGCCCTCAGGCCCCAAGGTTTCGGTAATAAAGGCTTGCACCTCGCGCCCGCGCTCGCCAATCAGGCCAATGACCACAATGTCGGCTTTGGTAAAGCGGGTCAGCATGCCCAAAAGCACACTTTTGCCCACGCCCGAGCCCGCAACCAGGCCCACGCGCTGGCCGCGCCCCAGGGTGAGCAAGCCGTTGATGGCTTTGACGCCCACGTCCAGCACCTTGTTAATCGGGCCGCGCTCCATGGGGTTGAGCGGCAGGCCCAAAAGCCCGAGTTGGGTGGTGCAGATGGGCTTGGGCTTGCCGTCCAGCGGCTCGCCTTGGGCGTCAATCACGCGGCCCAGCAGCGCTTCGCCCAAATCGGCGTGGCCGCTTTCGCTGAGCACCCGCACCGAGGCGCCGGGGCCAATGCCCACTGGCTCAGAAAACGGCATCAGGTAAATCGTGTTTTCGGCAAAGCCCACCACTTCCGCCTCGATGCGGTGGCCGCCTTGGCCGACCACTTCGCAGCAAGCGCCTACCGGGGCCATCATGCCGCGCGCTTCCAGGCGCAAGCCCACCAGGCGCACCAGCGTGCCGCTGCGCTGCGGGCGCTTGCTGCGCAGCTGGGATACGACTTGGTCTACCTCGGTGTCAAAGTCAAACATGGTTTTCTGCGTCCCGCAGGATTTCATCGATCGCCGCGACCGTGTCGTAGCCTGGGTCGCTCGCCAAAGGTGCGGCTTGTGGCGCCATGCGCGGGCGTGCGTCTTCTACAGCGGTTGTGGCGATACGGTCGCTGGCAATGCGCTCGGGTGTCAATGCGGTATGGGCGCGCCAGCGGCTGTCGTCCACCGCCAAGCCGCGTGCCAGGGCGCTCAGGCGCTCGCCCATCAGGTCTTCCACCACGGCAGCGTTGGCGCTGGCGCGCACGCTGCCAGGCAGCAGTTGGTCGTTGGCCTGCAAGCGCAAAGAGGCCCCCTCGCTCAGGCCCGAGCGCGTGCGCAGGTCTTGCAGCAGCGCTAGGTCGGCCGGGTGCAGTTCCACCACGATCAGCGATTCGTCGTGTTCTGCCAGTTCGTCTATGCAGCGTTGCACCAGGCGGTCTATGGCGCTGCCGTCCAACTGCAGCTCGGCGAGCACCAGTTGCTCGGCCAGGTGCAGCGCCAGGCGTTTAAGCGGCTCAAAAAAGGTCTGAGGGCTTTGTTGAAGCTCCGCAATGGCGGCGCTCAGTGCGCTCACCAAAGCGTGGTCTTCGCCCAGCGCCGCACGCAGCTTGGCCTCCATCTCGCTTTGCAGCGTGATGCGCGCTTGTGCTACGCCTTCGGCGCGGCCCTCTTCACGCGCTTTTGCCAATGCCTCTGCGTTAACGACCGGAGTGTGGTGTTCCACCGCGATTGCAGTGGCGGGGTGGGGCGTTTCAATAGGTGCTTCTAGCGCTTGCGGCGCGGCAGCAGCGGGCAGCAAATCGGCAGTGGGTGTGTCGAAGTCGGTCAACCCAAAAACTGGTTCGCGCTGGGTGCGCCAGGCGTTGGCAACGAAGCCACTTTCCGGTGCAATCGGGTGGCGCAGGTCGGTGGGTTGCCAAACCCGCGCGGGGCGCACCTCGGATTTGCGCTGCGCCTCTTTGTTAAAGGCAGGCGCCTCTTTAGACATAGTCTGCGCCGCCGCCTAGCACCAGTTCACCCGAGTCGGCCAGTTTTCGGGCGGCGCGCATGATCATTTTTTGGGCGTCCTCGACGTCGGACAAGCGCATTGGCCCCATGGCCTCCATGTCGTCTTTGAACATGCCACGGGCGCGCTCGGACATATTGCTCAAAAACTTGTCTTTCACGGCGTCGCTGGCACCTTTGAGGGCTTTCATCATCAGGTCAGGCTCGACGTTGCGCATGATCACCTGAATGCCCTTGTTATCTACACCCGTCAGGTTGTCGAAGGTGAACATGTTGTCCTGGATTTTCTGCATCAGCTCGGGGTCGAGGTTTTTCAGTCCGCCCATGACCGAGGCTTCGAGTGCCGTTTTGGTCAGGTTCAAGATGTTTGCCGCGGCCTTGACGCCGCCCAGGCTCGAAGACTTGGAGCTTGAATTTGTGGAAAACTGCTTTTTCATGATGGCTTCTAGCTCTTCCATGGCAGAAGGCTGCACCGTCTCCAAACTGGCCACGCGCTGCATGATTTCCGCCCGCGACTCCGCCGGCAAGAAATTCAGCACTTCAGCGGCCACCACATTTTCCAGTACCGACAGAATGATGGCCACCACCTGAGGGTGTTCCTCTTTGATCATGTCGGCAATGGAGCGCGCATCCATCCAGCTCAAAATTTCTAAGCCCTTGCTGCCATGGCTGGGGTTGATGCGCCCCAGTACCGAGGCGGCCTTGTCTTCCCCCAGTGCAAGCCGAAACACTTTTTCCACATAGTCGGAGGTGCCCAAACCCAGGTTGGTCTGTCGCTTGATTTCGGCCACAAATTCGTCGAGCACGGCGTTGACCGCTTCTTGCGACAACTCGGCCACTTGCACCATGGCCGCACCCAGTCCCTGCACCTCTTTCGGACTGAGAAAGCGAATGATGTTGGCCGCCTGCTCTTCACCGAGCAGGAGCATCAGCACCGCCGCGCGCTGGGTGCCGGTCAGGGCGTCCATTTCGCGGCGCAGCGCGTCGCTGTAGCCTGCAGGTCCTGTCAGTTTGGGATCGTTGTCTGCCATGGTGGAGTCTCGTTCTGGCAATCAGGCCGGCTTGATCATGTTCTTCAATACGCTGGCCACGCGAGCAGAGTCGTCGGAGACGATCATGCGCAGCAGAGCCACTTTGTCGTCGTAGGTGTTGGCGGTGTCGAGCATCTCGGCGGAGATGCCAGACTTCTTGGCCTTCATCTTGGCCTTCATTTCTTCCAAAGAATCGGCAGCCGATGGTTCGGCACCGCTGGCAGCAGCGGCCTCGGTGGCGGCCATCTCCAAGGCGAGTGCCTGTTCCTGTGCCAATTGAATGGTTTGGGCGGCGGCTTGCGCAGCCTCTTTGTCGCGGTTCATCATGTGCATGACCACCGGGCGCACCACCACCATCAAAAAGGCGACAAACATCAAGCCCAAAAAGCCCGATTTGATGTTGGTCAAAACCGCTTCGTCTTTGTGCCAGGGGATGCTCAAGTCCATCGCCAGCTCAGGCTCGAATTTGGCCTGAACCACGCTGACTACGTCTTTTCGCGTTTCGTCAAAGCCCACCACGCCGCGCACCAGTTCCTGTATGCGGTCCAATTCTTCTTGGGTGTAGGGGTTGGGCTTGGGCGGCTGGTCCTCGCCCTTGTCGTTCTTGGGTTGCGCAATGGGTGCGCGCTCGTTGATGACCACGGCCACGCTCAGGCGTTGTACGCCACCCGTTGCGCTCTTGGTGCGGCGCACCGAGCGGTCAAGTTCGTAATTGCGGGTGCTGCGCGTGGCAATCGTGTTGCGTTCATCGCTGCTGTCGCTGCTTGGCGCTGCGGTGTTCAGTGTGGTGGTGGGCGCCGCTGGCGCAGTATTGGACAAGGTGCCGGGGATGCCCGAGGCTTCTTTGGAGCTGTTGCGGTCTTCGCTGTTCACTTCAGAACGGGTCTTAGGGCCTTTGCCACCCGTGTCGTAGTCCTCTACGGTGACCTCGGTCTGGCTGTAATCCAAGTTCAGGTTGACCTGGGAACGCACGTTGGCGTCACCCACAATGGGGGCCAAAATTTGGATGACGCGTTGGCGGTACAGGTCTTCCATAGCCTGTTTGTGCTTGGTCTGTCCGGCGTTCATGCCCAGGGAGGCGTCCGATGCGGCATCTGTCAGCAGCTTGCCGAAGTGGTCCACCACCGCCACGTTTTCTGCAGTAAGCATGGGCACGCTTGAGGCAACCAGGTGCACGATGGCTTGCACTTGCATGGGGCTCACAGTACGCCCGGGATGGGGCGTCACCACAATAGAGGCCTTGGGCGGTGTGCGGTCGCGCACGAACACCGAGGGCTTGGTGGTCGCCAAGTGCACGCGTGCGCTCTGGATGGTTTCGATTTGCTGAATGCTGCGTGCCATCTCTTGCTCCATGGCAGAGTTGTAGCGAACCTGCTCCATGAACTGGCTTGTGGTGATTGCCGACTGGTCTTTCAATGCGTCCAGGCCGGTAGCGGCGGTCTTAGGAAGGCCTTTGGACGCCAGGTAGATGCGGGCTTCGTGGTAACGCGCGGAAGGCACGGTGATTTGGCCGCTGCCCGCGTCAATCACGGGTTTGAACTCACCGGTTTTTAGTGCTTCGTACACGCCTTGCTGGTCGGTCTCGGTCACGCCCGTCATGATGGGGCGGTAGGTCGGCGCATTGATCAGCGTGTACACCAAGGCAAACACCAACAAAGCCACGGCGATCACCATCAGGGGCAAGGACTTTTTCACCGCAGGCTGGTTGAGCACCTTTTTGATAGGCCCGAAAGCACCAGAGTAATCCGCTGTGTTGTCGGTCACATCGCCAGGCCTGTCGCTGGCGCGCCCGGCCACGCTGCGCCGGTCCCCGCCCGCGCGGATGGGCAAGGCGGTGGGTTCGGCATTGGCGGGTAAAAAAGTGCCAGCGGTAGCGGTTGCGGTTGCCATGGGAATAGTCTTTCAGCGCGATGAAAAGGGGTACGGTGTGCTGTTGGCCTCTACACCGGCATATTCATGATGTCTTCGTAGGCTTTGAGCACTTTGTTGCGCACCTGCAGGGTGGCTTCGAAGGACAGCGAAGCTTTTTGCATCTTCAGCACGACGTCGGTCAGCGGCACACCCTCCCCGCGCTCAAAGGCTTCGGCGGTGTTTTTCGCATCCACTTGGGCGGCATTGGTCTGGCTGACCGCTTTGCGAATCAAATCTGAGAAGTCGCTCTTGGGAACTGAGGTGCTGTCCGGCAAATCCATGCCTTGGCCCGCAGCCTGCGCGCCGTGGGCCTGCAAGGTCTTGAGCATGGCAGCAATGCTGCTGGCGGAGGTGGCGGATTCGATCATGGTGCTTTTCCTGGTCTGGGTGGCGGGCTGTGGCTTAGGCGTTGGCGTTTTGGACCGGCGCGCTGTCGCGCAGGCGGGCCATCTTGTAGCGCAGCGTGCGCGGGCTGATGCCCAGCTTGTGCGCCGCCTCTTCGCGGGTGTGTGAGGTGTCTAGAGCGATGCGAATGGCATGGTGCTCGCTGTGCTGAACGGCGGTGTGCAAGTGGCTTGGTGCGATCGCCATGTCCGCTGCTGAGGCCGCTGTTGGGGCAAGCGGCGCGGCATTAGCCGGCACCGTGCTTTGGTACCCAAGGGCTGCCATAAAGCTGGCAGGCGCGTCGTCAAACATCAGCTGTGCCGTGTCAATGAGGTGGTCGCTGCACAACACCATGGCGCGCTGGACCACGTTCTCAAGTTCGCGCACATTGCCAGGCCAGGCATATGCCAACAAGGCTGCCTGCGCCTCTGCGCTCACGCTCCAGGCTTGGCCGGGGCGCGCGTGCTGCGCTAGCAAGCGCCCTACCAAGGGCAATATGTCGCCGCTGCGCTCTGCAAGTGGTGGCACACGCAGCTTGAACGTACTCAAGCGGAAGTAAAGGTCTTCGCGAAACGCGCGCTGGGCAATCTGCTCGCGCAGGTTTTTATTGGTGGCCGCGACTACCCGAACTTGCAGCGCAATGGCTCGCTCGCCACCCAAGCGCACCAGAGTGCGCTCTTGCAGCACGCGCAGCAGCTTGGCTTGCAGCGCCAGAGGCAGCTCGCCAATTTCGTCCAAAAACAGTGTTCCGCCTTGGGCTTGTTCAAACAGTCCGCGGTGCTCTTTGACGGCGCCAGTGAAGGCACCTTTTTCATGGCCAAACAGCATGTCTTCAATCATGTGCTCTGGCAAGGCCGCACAGTTCAGGGCGACAAATGGCCCGCTTGCCGCGCTAGAAGATTCGTGCAACACGCGTGCTAGCACTTCTTTGCCAGAACCGGTGGGGCCTTCGACAAGCACTGCCACAGGGGCTAGTGCCACGCGCTGGGCCAAGGCCAGCAGGTTGCGGCTGACCGGGTCCACGTAGACCACGCTGCGCACGGTGGAGTCTGTCTTTGACGCGTTTTGCGCGCCCCGCTGCGAGTTGGGGGCCGTTGTGAGTGGTTTGGCTATTGTTTGGCCTGAGCGCTGGCGCGCAAGCTGCCAACTGGCTTGCGACCAGTCGTCTGCTGCCAGCACATGGCAGGCGCCACGATGCAGAGCATGTACCGCAATTTCCAGCTGGCGGCGCTCAGTGCGGCAAACCAAGGCTACGCCATGGCTGCACTGCGCAAGCAATGCCTGCACGTCCTCTAAGAGCCCGTCTTGCGGTTCGCGTTCTCCATCGTCGTGGGTCCCCAGTCCCAGTCCCAGTACCAGCACGCCGCCTTGGCGCGCTGGCAACACCGTCTGAAGCTCTTCCAGCGTGCTGACGGTCGACACCCACCAACCTGCGGCCTCAAGCTGTGCACGGTTCGCCATTGTGAGCGGGCGAAACGGGTCCAGCCAAAGGGCGTTGGATGCGAAGAGGGGCGTGGGCATGGCGGGTTTGGATGCAATAGCTTGGGTTCAACGCTTTTCTGCAAGACCCGTGCCACCCGCTTTG